>DATHJB010000236.1 GCA_035316325.1 Acidimicrobiales bacterium | reverse complement strand
GACGAGCTGCCCTACACGGACACCGGGAAGCTGCTGCGACGCGCTGTCCGCGAGCTCCTTGGTACAGTCATATGACCTTGAGGGGAGAACAGTGTATGCCAACTGGGCGTGACGAGCTGAGGAACTACGTCGGTGGCGCCTGGCGGGCCTGCTCGGGCTCGGCCACGGCCGACGTCTGGAACCCGGCGACGGGTGACGTCGTCGCCTGGGTGCGCGCCAGCAACGCCGACGACGTGGCGGCGGCGATCAGATCGGCCTCCGAGGCCGCGCGAGTGTGGCGACGGGTGCCACCCAACGACCGGGCTCAGTACCTGTTCCGGCTCAAGGCCCTGCTCGAGCCTCGGGTCGAGGACCTTGCACGGTCGATCACCGAGGAGCACGGGAAGGTGCTCGCCGAGGCCAGGGGGGAGGTGCGCCGAGCCATCGACAACGTGGACATGGCCTGCGGCACGCCGGCGCTGCTCCAGGGTCGTTTCGCCGAGGACATTGCCCACGGCGTGGACGAGGCAATGATCCGCCAGCCGGTAGGGGTCTGCGTCGGCATCGTGCCGTTCAACTTCCCGCTCATGATCCCGTGCTGGTTCCTGCCCTACGCCATCGCCTGCGGCAACCCCTTCGTCCTCAAGGCCTCGGAGCGCACGCCCCGCACCGCGGGGCTGCTGTTCGAGATCCTCCACGAGCTCGGTCTGCCGCCCGGCGTGGTCGGCCTCGTCCACGGCGACGCCGCGACCGCCGAGCTGCTCATCGACCATCCGGACGTGCGGGCCGTCAGCTTCGTGGGGTCGACCCCTGCGGCCCGTGCCGTCTACGCCCGGGCCGCAGCCGGCGGCAAGCGTGCCCAGGCCCAGGGCGGCGCCAAGAACTCGCTGGTGGTGCTCCCCGACGCGCCCAGCCTCCCGGTGGCCAAGATCGCCGCCGAGAGCGCCTTCGGCAACGCCGGGCAGCGTTGCCTCGCCGGTGGCTCCGCCATCGTGGTCGGCGCCGCGAGCGACGGGTTCGTCGACGCGATCGCGGCCCTCGCGGCCTCGCGGAAACTCGGGAACGGCGTCGACGACGGCGTGGACCTCGGCCCGGTCATCACCGAGGCGAGCCGGGCCCGCGTCGAGGGCCTGATCGGCGTCGGTGCCGACGAGGGAGCGCGCCTCGTCGTCGACGGGCGCAAGGCTGTGGTGGACGGCGGCCACGGCGGCTTCTTCGTCGGTGCCACCGTGCTCGACGGGGTCGCCCCGGCCAGCACGCTGGCGACGACCGAGGTCTTCGGCCCGGTGCTCGGCATAACCCGAGCCCGTGACCTGGACGAGGCGATCCGGCTCGTCAACGGCGGCAGCTTCGGGAACATGGCCTGCCTGTTCACGAGCAGCGGCCAGGCGGCCCGCCGGTTCCGCTACGAGGCGCAGGTCGGCAACGTCGGCATCAACGTGGGTGTGGCCCAGCCGATGGCCTCGTTCCCCTTCAGCGGCTGGGGCGACAGCTTCTTCGGCGACCTCCACGCCCACGGCCACCACGCGATCGAGTTCTTCACCCAGACCAAGGTGGTCGTCGAACGGTGGCCATGACCCGCGCCGCCTTGGCGGACGCGACGCGCGATGGCCAGGCGACCCTCTGGTTCCGCGCCCGGCTCACCGACTGGATCGACGAGCACCTCGACGAGCTGACCCCCGACTACCCCGACCACGGCACCACCGAGCAGCTGCTCGCCCACCAGCGCCAGGTGCAACGGCTGCTGTTCGACGCCGGCTGGATGCGTTGGGGTTGGCCGGAGGACGTCGGGGGGCTCGGAGGCACGCCGCTGTTCCGAGCCGTGCTCGGCGAGGAGCTCACCGGGCGCGGCCTGGTGCACAGCGCCGCCTACTCGATGCCCGAGGTGCTCGCGCCCGCGGTCGTGCGCTTCGCCGACTCGGCGCTGGCCGCTGCCGCCTTGCCGCCGCTGCTGCGCGGGGACGACCTGTGGTGCCAGGGCTTCTCGGAGCCCGATGCCGGCAGTGACCTCGGCTCATTGCGCACCACCGCCCGACCGGATGGCGACGACTGGGTGATCAGCGGCCAGAAGCTCTGGACGAGCTGGGCCCACCATGCCTCGCACTGCATCGTGCTCGCCCGGACCGAAGGGCCCGAGTCCGGGTCCCGGGGCATCACCGCGTTCTTCGTCGACATGGGCTCGCCGGGGCTGCACGTGCGGCCGCTCGACACGATGGCCGACGTCGACGAGTTCTGCGAGACCTTCTTCGACAACGTCCGCGTCCCCACCTGGAGCATGCTGGGCGCCCGAGGCCAGGGCTGGGAGGTTGCCCAGCACATCCTCGCCTGCGAACGCGGCCCCATCTTCTGGCAACGAGGGGGCTGGCTGCTCCACCACCTGGGTGAGGTCGCGACGCTCGTCGAGCCCGGCGACCACGAGGCGGAACGCCTGCTCGGCAAGGCCTTCGCCGCGGTGTTCGCGCTGCGGGCCCGCTCCCGGCTCACGCAGCACCGGTTCGCCGAGGGCAACGTCAGCGGGCCTGACTCGTCGGTCGACAAGATCCTCATCGCGGCCGCCGACCAGGCCGTCTTCGACGCCAGCCGGCTGATCCTCGCCGGATCGGTCGAGCTCGACGACACGTCTCGAGCCGACCGGTTCCGCAAGGAGTGGCTGTACTCCCGGGCCGCCACGATCTACGGCGGCACGAGCGAGATCCAGCGCGACATCATCGCCGGCCGCGTCCTCGACCTGCCCCGGCCGGGCCGATGAACCTCGACGAGATCGAGCTTCTCGAGGCAGCGGTCGAGACGATGGCGTCGCGTCACGACGGGCCGGAGCTGACCGACGCCCTCGACGGCTTCGGCTGGATCGAGCTGCTCGACAGCGCACCCGAGGTCGCCGTCCCCAGCGTGTTCGTGGCGCAGGGCCGCCTGGGCGTGTGGTCGGCCGCGTTCCACGACGTGCTCGCCGCCCGCATCGAGGCGCTCGGGGCCGACTTGGATCCTCGCTCGGTCGCCGTCGTTGTGCCCCCGCCGCGGGCCGCGACCGCCGGCCGTGCCTCCGGCGGCGCCGTCACCGTCGACGGCCTCTGCATCGGAGCCCGACGCGACCTCGAGTGGCTCGTGGTCGCGGCGACCGAGCCGAGTGGCGCCGTCGCCCTGTTCCGCGTGGTGTCCGGGGGCGTCTCGGTGGTCGCCGCCCGGGGCCTCGATCCGGATCTGCACGTCGCCCGCGTCCGGGCCCACGTCGACGGTGGCGGTGCCGAGGTCCTGGCGCGTGACGCGGCGGCGTCGGCGTGGTGGTCGGTGGCCGAGGCTACGGGCCGGCGTGCCCTCAGCCATCAGATCTGCGGGGCGCTGGGCGCCATGCTCGCGCTCGCCCTCGTCCACGCCCGCGAGCGGGCCCAGTTCGGGCAGCTCGTCGGCACGTTCCAGGCGGTGCGTCACCGGCTGGCCGAGGCCTACGTCGCCGTGTCCGCGGCCGAGGCCGCGGCCCAGGCGGCATGGGACAGCGACGACCCCGGGCTGGCGGCAGCGACGGCGAAGCTCGTCACCAGCCAGGCCTGCGAGGTCACCGTGAAGCACTGCCAGCAGGTGCTGGCCGGCATCGGCTTCACCGCCGAGCACCCGTACCAGCGCCTCATGAAGCGAGTGGTGGTGCTCGACCGGCTCCTCGGCAGCGCCTCCGACCTCGCACCGATCGTCGGTCGGCACCTGGTCGCCAGTGGAACCGCGCCACGGCTGGTGGAGCTGTGAGCCCACCCGTGCGGACCGACGGTGGCGCGGTCCGGATCCTGACGCTCGACCGGCCGGCGACCCTGAACGCGGTCGACGAGGACCTGCACGCAGCCCTCCTCGCGGCGCTCCGAGCCGTCGCGGCCGACGAGGAGGTTCGCGCCGTCGTGCTCACCGGGAGCGGACGGGCCTTCAGCGCCGGCGGCGACCTCGACCTCATCCGGGCGATGGGCGACGACGTCGGCCTGCGGCGCGACGTGCTGGGCCAGGGCCGGGACATCTTCCACCTGCTGACCACGCTGTCGGTCCCGGTCGTCGCCGCGATCAACGGGCCGGCCGTCGGCGCCGGCTGCACGCTGGCCCTGCTGTGCGACATCGTCGTCATGGCGGAGGACACCCACCTCGCCGACCCCCACGTCGCCCTCGGGCTCGTCCCCGGCGACGGGGGAGCGGTGCTCTGGCCGCTCGTGGCCGGCCTGGCCGCGGCGCGCGCCTACCTCCTCACCGGCGACCGGCTGCCGGCCCAGGAGGCCCATCGCCTCGGGCTCGTCCATCGGATCGTGCCCCGTCCCGATGTGCTCGCAGTGGCCATCGCTCTCGCCGAGCGCATCGCCGCTCTTCCGGCCTTCGCCGTGAGGGAGACGAAGCGCTGTCTCGACGCCTACGTCGCCGCAGCCGCCCGGGTCGTCTTCGAGCGGGCCCTGGCCGGCGAGGACCGGAGCTTCGACACCGACGAGCACCGTGCCGCGGTGGAGGCGCTCGGTCGCCGCAAGGATTCGACGTGACCGGGTCGACCCCACGCGTCGCCATCGTGACGGGCGGCACCCGCGGCCTGGGCGCCGCGGTCGCGACTCGGCTCAACGCCCAGGGCGTCCGGGTGGTCGCGGTCTACCGCAGCGACGACGAGGCCGCCGCGAAGCTGCAGCACGGCGTGGAGACTCCGGCGTTGCTCGACGTCCGGCGGGCCGACGTCAGCGAGCCGGAGGCGTGCACCGCGCTGAGCGGGTCCGTCTTCACGAGGTACGGCCGCATCGACCACCTGGTGAACAACGCCGGCTCGCTGGACGAGCGGCTCGTCGCCGAGATCACCCCCGACGGATGGGAGCGCAGCCTGCGCGCCAACCTGTCGACCGCCTTCCACATGACGCAGGCCGTCCTCGAACCGATGCGGCGCCAGCGCTTCGGCCGCATCGTCAACGTCTCCTCGGTCACCGCGGTGATGGGCAGCGCGTTCCAACTGCACTACGCCGCCGCGAAGTCGGGCCTGATCGGCCTCACCCGCTCACTGGCCCGCGCCACCGCCCGGCGAGGCATCACCGTGAACTGCGTCCTGCCCGGGGGCTTCGAGACCGAGATGCTCGACCAGATGTCGCTGACCGACCGCGCCCAGGTGGAGAGCATGGTCCCCGTCGGCCGCTTCGGTCGCCCCGACGAGCTGGCCCACGTCGTGGCCGCCCTGCTCCACGACGACGCCTCCTACGTCACCGGAGCGGTGATCCCCATCGACGGCGGCCTCGGCATGGGGGCGTAG
>DATHJB010000235.1 GCA_035316325.1 Acidimicrobiales bacterium | reverse complement strand
CCGGAGGTCGCCGACGTTAGGGTCGGGGCGATGGGGCGTGAGGTCGTCACGGGGTACTGCTGGCCGCAGTCGGTGAGCGCGGGTGAGCGGGTCGGCCTGCACATGTCGTCGTCCGCGGGGCGGCCGGTGCGCGTCGAGGTGGCGCGGGTCGGTGGCGCGAGGGAGGTCGTGTGCAGCGCGCCCGCCGTCGCGGCCGACGAGCACGAGACGCCGGAGGACGCTTCGTCGAAGGGGTGCGGCTGGCCCGTCGCGCTCACGCTCGACGTCGACCCGACGTGGCGGTCGGGTTACTACGAGGTCGTCATGGAGATCGACGTCGGCGAGAAGGTGCGCCGCGACCACGCGTTCTTCGTCGTGCGTCCGTCGGCGGGCACCCGCATCGTCGTCGCGCTGGCGACCAACACGTGGCACGCCTACAACGACTTCGGCGGACCGAACCTGTACACCGGCGGCACCCACGTCGCCATGCAGCGGCCGATGGCGGCCGGCTACCTGTACAAGCCGCCGGGCAAGGGCCGTCGCGTGACGGGGACGGGCGCGCCCGATCCACAGAACGCCGCGCACGTGGGCTACCTCCAGCTCAACCACCTGTCGGGCTACGCCGGGTCTGCCGGTTGGCCCGACTGGGAGCTGCCGTTCATCGAGTGGGCCGAACGCGAAGGGTTCGAGATCGGTGTGTGCACCAACGCCGATCTCGCAGCCCACCCGGAGGTGCTGGACGGCGCGAGCCTGTACCTGTCGGTCGGCCACGACGAGTACTGGTCCCGCGGCATGCGCGACACGGTCGAAGCGTTCGTCGCCCGCGGCGGCAACGCCGCGTTCTTCTCGGGCAACACGTCGCTGTGGCAGGTGCGCATCGAGGGTGACGATCACGACGTGATGGTCGGGTACAAGGGCTTCTTCAAGGACGACCCGCTCACGGAGACCGACCGCGAGCCGGAGGTGACGACTTTCTGGTCCGACGTGATCGTCGGTCGTCCCGAGAACCACATGACGGGCGTTTCCTTCACCCGCGGGGGCTACCACCGCATCGGCCGCAACGTGACCGCCGGTCTCGGCGGCTACACCGTGCATCGCGCCGGGCACTGGATCTTCGACGGCACCGGGCTCGGCTACGGCGACGTGCTCGGCGCCGGCGCGACCGTCGTCGGCTACGAGTGCGACGGGTGCGTGTTCAACTACCGGGACGGGTTACCGTACCCGACCGGCGAGGACGGCACGCCGCCGACGTTCGAGATCCTCGGCACGTGCCCCACGCAGCACTTCACGCGCGAGACCGCGCCCCGTCCGCCGAAGCCGGGCGAGCCGAGCGAGTTGGAGTACATCGCGTCACGGGTGTTCGGCACGCGTGAGCCCGAGGCGATGGAACGCATCCGTCACGGCCATGCGGTGCTGGGCGCCTACACGAACAGGGCCGGCGCGACGGTGGTGACCTCGGGGTCGACCGACTGGGCGCACGGGCTGGCGGGCCGAGACCCGCAGATCGAACAGATCACCCGGAACGTGCTGACCCGGTTGGGGTAGGGCAGTGTCCTGACATGAGTGTGCGGGGCGTGATCGACCACTGGGGCACCACGGCGGAGGAGCGTGGGCGGCGCTACCCGTGCGACGACGTCCTCCCCGACGCCGAGCAGGTGCTGTTCCGGGCGGTGACCGTCGCCGCCCCGCCGCCCGTTGTGTTCCGGTGGCTGTGCCAGCTGAAGGTGGCGCCCTACAGCTACGACCTCCTCGACAACCTCGGGCGACGGAGCCCGCGGCACCTGGTACCCGGCGTCGAGCAGCTCGTGGTGGGCGAGCGGGTGGTCATCTTCGAGCTGGCGTCGTTCGCGACCGACGAGCACCTCACCCTCGTCACACGCCGGCACCGCGTGTTCGGCGACCTGGCCATCAGCTACGTGGTCGTGCCGACTCCGACGGGCCGGTCGCGGCTCGTCGTCAAGCTGCTCGTCGTCCCCGTGCGGGGCCTCGCCGGCGCCGTGCTGCGCCGCCTGCTCCCGGCCGGCGACCTCGTGATGATGCGACGCCAGCTCCTCAACCTGAAGGCCCTGGCCGAGGCCACCACCACTCCGACGAGCACATGAACGTCCTCGGCGCCCCGGAGCGGACCGGGGCCAAGCACGAGTCGTCTCCACCGGGTAGGGGGACGTCGTGAACATCGCCGAGCAGTTGGTCGACGTCCTCGCCCAGGCCGGGGTGCAGCGGGTCTACGGGGTGGTGGGCGACAGCCTGAACCCGATCGTCGACGCCATCCGCCGCAAGCCGGGCATCGAGTGGGCGCACGTGCACAACGAGGAGGCCGGGGCGTTCGCGGCCTCGGCCGAGGCCCAGCTCACCGGGCGACTCGCGGTCTGTGCCGGCAGCTCCGGGCCGGGCAACACCCACCTCATCCAGGGGCTCTACGACGCCAACCGGACGGGCGCCCCGGTGCTGGCCCTGGCCTCCCACGTGCCCACCTTCCAGATCGGCACCTCCTTCTTCCAGGAGACCCGTCCCGAGTCGCTGTTCATGGACGCCAGCGTCTGGTGCCAGACCCTGTCGGCCGCCGACCAGATGCCGCGGATGCTCCGGGTCGGCATCCAGGAGGCGCTCGCGAGGCAGGGCGTGTCGGTCCTGGTCGTGCCCGGCAACGTCGCCGACCTCGACGTCGCCCACCCGACGGGCGAGGGGGACTTCAGCAGCGAACGTGGGCGCGTGACGCCACCGGCGTCGCAGGTGCAGCAGCTGGCCGCGGCGATCAACGCCGCCGAGAAGGTCGCCCTGTTCTGCGGCGCCGGGGTGCGCGACGCCCACCGTGAGGTGATGGCGCTCGCCGAGGCGGTGAAGGCCCCGGTGGGCCACACGCTGCGGGGCAAGGAGTGGATCCAGTTCGACAACCCCTACGACGTCGGCATGAGCGGCCTCCTCGGCTACGGGGCGTGCCACGACGCCCTCCACGAGGCCGACCTCCTGGTGCTGCTGGGCACCGACTTCCCGTACGACACGTTCCTCCCCGGCCAGCACACCGCGCAGGTCGACAGCAACGCCGCCCACCTGGGCCGGCGCACCCCGCTTGAGGTCGCGGTCCACGGCGACGTCGGCGAGACCCTGCGTGCCGTCGCGCCGCTGGTGACGCCGAAGGGCTCCCGGCAGTTCCTCGACGACATGCTCCGGCGCCACGAACGGGCGCTGTCCCGGGTGATCGAGGCCTACACGGGGGAACGGGGGCAACGCACGCCGATCCATCCCGAGTACGTCGCCGACGTGCTCGACGAGCTGGCGTCCGACGATGCCGTCTTCACCGTCGACACCGGGATGAACAACGTGTGGGCCGCCCGCTACCTGACCCCCAACGGGCGGCGACGGGTCCTCGGTTCCTTCCTCCACGGGACCATGGCCAACGCCCTGCCCCACGCCATCGGTGCCGCGTTCGCGGACCCGGAGCGGCAGGTCGTCGCCATGTGCGGTGACGGCGGGCTGTCGATGCTCCTCGGTGAGCTGCTCACCGTGCGGCTCCACGGCCTGCCGATCACCATCGTGGTGTTCGACAACTCGACGCTCGGGATGGTGGAGCTGGAGATGCTCGTCGAGGGGTTCCCGTCGCACGCCACCAGCCTCGGTGACGTGGACTTCGCCGGGATCGCGGCCGCCGCCGGCCTCGACGCCGTGCGGGTGACCGATCCCCGTGACCTGCGGGACGCGCTCACGCACGCGCTGGCCTCCCCGGCGCCGACGCTCGTCGACGTCGTCACCGACCCCAACGCGCTGTCCATGCCCGCCCACGTCACCGGCCAGCAGATCCGCGGGTTCGCCACCGCGGCGACGAAGACCGTCCTCGACGGGGGCGTCGGGAAGATGCTCGACATCGCCCGCTCGAACCTCCGCAACATCCGCGCCCTGTGACGTAGGTCGTCATGCTCCGCCGCCGCACCGGGTACGGCAGCGGAGCATGGCCCTGCAGTCAGCAGGTGTTGAGCATCGATTGGAGGGCGGACTTCTCGGTGGATTGGAGGGTCAGGCTCCAGGTGTATTTGGCGCCGATCCACATGCGGGCGTAGGTGCAATGGAACGAGGTGCGGGTCGGTCGCCAGGCGGCGGGGTCGCGGTCGCTCTTGCTCTGGTTCGAGTTGTCGGTCACGGCGCAGCTCGAGTTCACGACGACGCCGCTGCCGTCGCGGCGGAGCACGGTCTCGCGGGTGTTGCAGGCTCCCGAGACGGTGCTCCAGTGGGGGAACAGGTCGCGGGAGTAGCCGGTGAGGCTGCCCTCGGTCCGGACGGTGAGTGCGTTGAGTTGGGATTGTGCGCTCGAGGCCGACGGGATGGCGGGCGGCAGCGTCGCCGCGGGTGTCGGTGCGGCCACGACGAGTGTCAATGAAGCAATGAGCGCCACGAGCAGCAGCCAGGCGCGGCTGTGCCTTACAGCGTGCGAAACGGACATGGACCCCCTGGGACGTCGAACGGATCGGTTCCTCCGACTCTCCTCGACGAGGGAAACGTGCCGGTCGCCGAAGTGGGTCGTCCGGGATAAAAACCTGCGAAAACAGGGCGAAATGTGGGCGGCAAACCCCGGCGGGGTGGGGCGGATGGTCGTAGCGTGCGGTTGGGATGTCACGCTCGTTCCGGTCCACGCCGCCGGAGCCCCGCCCAGATCTGCTCACACGGCCCCGCCTGCTGCGCGCGCTCACCGGCCGGTGGCAACACCGCGTCACCTCACTCGTCGGCGGGCCCGGGTTGGGCAAGACGACGTTGCTGGCCCAGGCCATCGCCGAGAACCGGCTGGCGCCCCGGGGCGAGGACATGTGGGTGGGCGTCGAGGCGCGCGACGCCGACGCCGAGCGGCTCGCCCGCATCGTCGCCGCCGCGGTCCGGGGCGACGACGACCAGGACACCGAGCGGGCCCGGGGCGACGCGGTGATCGAGCCCGGCGTGGTGGCCGACTCGGTGTGGCGGCTCGCCCCGACCGAGGCGTGCCTGGTGCTCGACGACGTGCACCTGCTGCCCGCGGAGTCGACGGGCGCGGCCTGGCTCACCGACCTGGTGCGGGCCCTGCCGGCCAACGGCCACGTGGTGTTCGGCAGCCGGTCGGAGCCGCCGGTGCCGCTGAGCCGCTTCGGCGCCCAGGGCGCGATGCTGCGCCTCGTCGAGGACGACCTGCGCTTCTCCGACGAGGAGCTGTCGACGTTCGCGGTCAGCCGCGGCTTCGATCCGGCCCACTTCGGCGAGACCGGCGGCTGGCCGGCGATGGCGGAGCTGGCCGCCCACGTCGAGGAGCAGTTCACCGGCAGCTACCTGTGGGAGGAGGTGCTCCAACCGCTGGGCACCCTCCGGCGCCACGTGCTGGCGGTGCTGTCCGACCTGGGCGGGGCCGACGACGAGCTGATGTCGGCGGCGGTGGGCACGCCGGTCGAGCTGGCGACGATGCTCGAGGGCATCCCGCTGGTCGCCCGGGGCGCCGACGGCTGGCACCGGCCGCACAGCCTGTGGCACAGCGCCCCCAACCTGGTGCTCGCGGCGTCGGAGCGGATCGAGATACGTCGGCGCGCCGTCGCGAACCTCAACCGCCGGGGCCGCTTCGACGAGGCGTTCGGGCTCATCCAGGACGCCGAGCTGTGGGACGCGGCCCCGAGCGTGCTGCGGGCCGCCTGCCTGGCGACCGACCGGCTCGTGCCCAGCCAGCTGGGCCGCTGGCTGCTGGCCAGCTCGCCGGCGGTGCGCGCCTCGTCGGCCGGTCGCCTGGCCGCCGGCCTGCACGTGGCGTTCACCGCGCCGGCCCTCGCCGTGGCGCCGCTCCAGGAGGCCGCCACCCGGTCACGGGACGAGGGCGACCTCGACGCCGAGCTGGCCGCCATCGCCCAGCTCGGCCAGCTGGCCTGGTGGCGCCAGGACCACGAGGCGCTCGGCGAGCTCGTCGGCCGCCTCTTCGAGCTCGAGCCGACCGGCCACCCGGTGGCCCGTGCCCTGGCGGCGATCGCCCGGGGCGCCCTCTACGACCTCGCCGGCGACGACGGCGGCGTGCTCGCCGAGCTGGACGGCATGGCCACCGGCATCCTCGACACCGTGTGGGACGCCTACGCCGGCTGGATGTGCGGGGTCGTCCACCTCGACACCGGCACCCCGGCAGCGACGGAACGGATCGTCGAGCGCCTGACCCCGGCGGCCGACGAGGCGACCCGTCCCATCGTCGACTCCCTGCAGTTCCGGGCCTGGTGGGCCGAGGGCCGGGCCGACGAGGCGCTGGCCCGGATACCGGTCGTCGTCTCGGCCGAGGTGCAGTCCGGCCCCACCTACAACTTCCACATCGGGCAGATCTTCGCCAGCGTCGCCTTCTCGTACGCCGGCGACCGGGACACGGCCCGGCGGTACCTGGACGACGCCCGGCTCACGGCACCCCCACCGGAGCCGGGCTCGGCAGTCGGGGAAGGGGGCGAGGACGGGGCCGGGGACGGGCCGTCGGTCCCCGTGGCCGCTGCGACCGCGTCGTTGCAGCTGGCCGAGGGCGACGAGGACGCGGCCGCCGCCACCCTCCGGCAGGCCGCGGCCGCCAACGGCTTCGACCAGGGCGGCGAGCGTCGGTCGTGGCGCCAGACCCTGGCGGTCAGCTACGTGCTGCTGCCGGAGAGCCGGGCCCACTGGGACGCCACCGCCCGGCAGGGCTACCCGGGCCGGGCCCGTGAGCTGGCCGCCGCGGTCGTCGCCCTCCGCGAGGGCAACGGCGAGGCCCGGCTGGCGTCGCTCGAGCTGCCCGAGGAGGGCGCGATCCGCACCGTGCTGCACCACCGGCTGGCGGCCGAGCTGGCGGTGGGGCTGGCGGCGGTGGGCCGTCCCGCGGGGCGGCGGCTGCTCGACACGCTCGGCCCCGCCGGTCGTACCGCCGTACGCAACCTCGCCCAGACCCGGCCCGACCAGGCCAAGGCGGCGCGGGCGCTGCTCGCCGCCGTCCCCGTGCCGCCGCCGCACATCACCTACCTGGGCGTCCTCGGCCCGCTGTCGCTGCGGCGGGACCATCCCGACGGCGACGAGATCGTCCACCCCGACCTGCGCCGCAGCCGGCTGCAGGCGCTGCTCGGCTTCCTCGTCGCCCGCCGCCGCACCACCCGGGCCGCCATCGGCGCGGCGCTGTGGCCCGACCTCGACGAGGCCGCGGCCGGCAACAACCTCAGCGTCACGCTCAACCACCTGCTGCGGCTCCTCGAACCGTGGCGCGACGCCGGCGAGCCGTCGTTCCTCGTACGGGTCGACGGGCCCGCCGTGCAGCTCGCCAACGGGCCGCATCTGGTGGTCGACGTCGACCGGTTCGACCGCCACGTGGCCGATGCCCTCGCCGCCGAGGCGGACGGTGCCCCGTCGGTGGCGCTGGAGCACCACCTGGCGGCGGTCGAGCTGTACCGCGACCACCTCCACGCCGACCTCCCCGAAGCCGACTGGTTCGCGCTCGAGCGCGAGCACTACCGCACCCGCTTCGTCGCCGCCGCGGTGCGGGCCGGCGAGCTGCTGCTCGGCCACGGCGACATCGCCCGGGCCGAGCCCGTGGCGCACCGGGCGCTCGCCGCCGACCCGTGGTCGGAGCAGGCCTACGCCGTGCTGGTGGGTGCCGCCCTCGCCCGCGGCGACCGGTCCGGGGCCCGGCGGCTCCTCGACCGCTGCCTCGACGCCCTGGCCGACCTCCGCGCCCAGCCGTCCCTCGCCACCGAGCAGCTCCGCCGCCGCGTCCTCGGCGACGCCGCCTGAAAACCCTTGAAAACCAAGGCTTTTCTGCGGTGATCTGAAATCCCGGCCGGGGGTGCGGGTGGTAAGAGCGGTAGGAGCGGACCCTGGGGGGCCAGCATGAAGACGCGAGGCATCGCAGGAGGGATCGTCCTCCTGCTCAGCGCGACGTTCGTCGCGTTTCCGGGAGCGGCAGCACCGGCAGGTGCTCAGGTCGCCGACGGGACGCGATCGATCCCGGCCGCGGGGACGACCGCCATTCGTCCCCTCCCGTTCGGATCGGAGGGATTGCAGCAGCCCGAGCTGCGCCGGCGACGCCAGGAACAGGAGGGTCCGGCGGCCGCGCTCGCGGCGGTCGCGGCCCAGGGCGAGGCCGGCGAGTTCAACCGTGAGCACCCCTCGTTCCGGGATCGCGGGCCCTTCCCCAAGCGGCCGCTCGATGCGCCCCGGGTGGGCTCCAGCGCCGTGGCCGGCAGCGACGCTGCCGTCAGCGTCGCGGGCCTGAACCACCGCGACCAGCGGCTGGCCAACAACGGCAACCAGTTCTCGCTCGAACCGCCCGACCAGGCGCTGTGCGTCGGCGGCGGCTTCGTGGTCGAGGCCGTGAACAGCGTCATCCGGGTGCACGACCGCAGCGGCGCCGCGCTCACCGGCGTGCAGGACCTGAACACGTTCCTCGGGTACCCGGCGGCGATCGACCGCACGACCGGTGTGATCGGCCCGCAGGTGATCGACCCCGTGTGCCACTACGACCCGGACTCCCGCCGCTTCGTCGTGGCCACCACCACGCTCGGGTCGCTGCCCGACGGGTCGTTCACCGGCAAGAACACCATCGACGTCGCCGTGTCGAACAGCGGTGACCCGACCGGTGCCTGGACCGTCTACCGGATCCCGGCCCAGAACGACGGCACCGACGGGACACCGAACCACGGCTGCGTGCTCGACGACGGCACCACGCCGGGTCCCTGCTTCCAGGACTACCCGCACATCGGCGGCGACAGGAACGGCATCTACGTCTCGACCAACGAGTACGACCTCTTCGGCGACGGCTACTCCGCAGCCCAGGTCTTCGCCCTCTCCAAGCAGGAGCTGGCGGCGCACGGGCCGACGGTGCGCGTGACGTCGGTCCAGAACCTGAGCGTGGCCGGGACGCCCGGCTTCACCGTGTGGCCGGCGACATCGCCGGCGCGTGAGTACTCCGACGAGCGCAACGGCACCGAGTACTTCCTCAGCACCATCGCCGGTGACGGCAGCGAGACGGGCAACCCGACGGGCACGGCCCGCAAGATCGGCGTGTGGGCGCTCACCAACACCCGGTCGCTCGACTCGGCGACACCGGCGCTGAGCATCCGGAGCCGGCTGATCGACAGTGCCACCTACGTGTTCCCGCCCGGGTCCGACCAGGAGCCCGGCGACTTCCCGCTCGGCCAGTGCGTCAACGACACGAGCACGCCGACGCCGTTCGGCCCGGGCTGCTGGAACTTCCTGCTCGTCGACGAGCCTGCGCACGACGAGGTCGTCTCGACGCCCGACTCGCTCGACACCCGCATGCAGCAGACCTGGTTCGTCGACGGTGAGCTGTGGGGTGCGGCCGGCACGGCGGTGCGCGTCGGCGGCGAGCTCAAGGCCGGGATCGTCTGGTTCAAGGTGCGGCCGGCGGTCACCGGCAGCTCGGTGGTCGGGGCGGTCGAACGCCAGGGCTACCTGGCCCTGGCGAACAACAACCTGACGATGCCGGCGATCGCGCTCACGCCGCGGGGCGAGGGCGTGATCGCGTTCACGGTGATGGGCGAGGACAACCACCCGACGGCGGCCTACGTCCGCATCGACGACCGGGGGCGGGTCGGCCCGATCCGCGTCGCCGCGGCGGGCCTGGGGGTCGACGACGGGTTCACCAGCTACAAGGCGTTGGTGGGCGACCCGCCGCGTACCCGCTGGGGTGACTACGGGGCCGCGGTGACCGACGGCAGCGACATCTGGTTGGCCTCGGAGTACATCGCCTCGACGTGCACGCTCGACGAGTGGCTGGCCGGCTCGCTCGGCAGCTGCGGTGGCACCCGCACCGCCCTCGGCAACTGGGCCACCCGCCTCACCAGGCTCTCGACGTAGGACACACCGGGGTCCGTGGGGTCAGGTGCCCTCGCACACCTGACCCCACGACACGGGCGCGTGGAGGCGGCGCTCCGTCAGCCTCCGGCGGCGGGCGAGTCGGGGCGGGGAGGGTAGGCGGGGACGGCGTCGAGCGGTGGGGTCTCCGTGAGGATCGTGCTGGCGATGGGGAGGTCGTCGATCCCGAACGACTGCGCCGTCTCGTACAGCTCGCCGCCGATCTCCGAGAGCATCGTCTTGAACACGATGTCCTCGGTGACGCCACCGGGCAGCACCGGCGTCTCCAGCGGTATGCGCAGCCCGAACCCCACGTACTGCCACAGGCCCCGGCCCTCGTCGCCGCTCTCGTCGGGCCCGACGGCGTCGCGGTCCCACCAGGCGAACGTGAAGTCGTCGACCGCCACGTAGTCGACGGCGCCGTCGGGGCGGGGCCCGAAGCTGATCGCCGGGGTCGTGTCGCCCTCCAGGTAGCCGTCGAGGAACAGGCTCAGGCTGTCGCGCCCGGCGAGGTCCGTGTTCCCGGTGGGCGGGTAGTTGAACAGCCCGCCGGCGAACGTCTCGGCCGACAGGTGCGGCCCCGCCATGTGGATCCCCAGGAACAGCTGCTGGACGACCGGCCCCCAGAACAGCATCGTCCGCGGCGCCGACGGCGGGGTGCCGAACCACCACTGGTAGAGCTGCCAGGCCTCCGACAGCTCCGGCTCGGTCCGGGCCGCGTTGCTCGACGCCCCGAAGGCGTGGGCCATCTGCTCCTGGTCGTAGAGGCGGGCGACGGCGGCGGTGTCGGTGAACGCCGTGCCCGTGAACATCCACTCGGGGTGGTAGTCCTGCTTGGTGGCCTGCTGGGTGAGCAGGCGGGGCATGAGCGGGTCGCCGAGGAACACCACGGACGTGACGCCGTCGCGCTTGAGCCGCCCGATGATCGCCTGCGCCTGCTGGTTCAGCGTGTTCGGGTCGAGGATGTACTGGATGATGGTCTCGGCCTCGGTGCCGATGGACGAGAACCGGTCGACGGCCGCCTGCTTCAGCGGCCCGAACACCGGCGGGTCCTGCTCGTAGTGGACCACGCCGAAGCGCCGGGGCTGCCGGCGCATCTCCGGGTCGCCGGCGAACTGCGCCGTGTTGCCCGCGAACATCTCGGCGCCGAGCCCGAGGACGCCGAACACGAGCTGGTCCGGCGTGGCCTGGTAGCCCCAGGCGTAGGGGGCGTCCTCGGCCAGGACGTCGTCGGTGGAGGCGTAGCCGCACTGGATGCACAGCACCTGGTTGCGGGCCAGCTCGTGCTGGTAGGCCGACGTCTGGGTGGGCCCGCCGATCGATGCGAACGCCCCCATCTCCACCACCCGCACGGCGTCGGCCCGGGCGGCGGAGGGGCTGCGGCCGTCGCCCGTGGCGTGGAACGGCACCACCTCGACCCGCCGGCCGTAGGTCTCGTAGAGGTGGTTGCTCATCTCGACCAGGCCCTGCACGCCCTCGACGGCGGCGTCCTCCCCGTCGATCACCCCGAACTGCTCGAGCTGCTTGGCGATGTCCTGCTCGGCCGCCAGGTAGAAGACCACCTTGACGGTCTCGGCGGTGACGCCGGGCGCGGTGGCGCCCCCGTTGTCGGCGAACGCCTCGCCGCCCTGCGCCACCCACGGCCGGTCGCCGCCCCACACGGGCACGCAGGGCGGGGCGTACACGGAGGGGATGGCGAGGCGGGCGAGGGTGGTGCCGGTGTCGTTGTAGGGCCGGGTGGGGTCGCAGCGGTCGCCCCAGTCGTAGTTCGCCAGCGTGCCGGCGGCCCGGGCGTCCTCGTAGGTGACGGGGAGGTCGGGGTCCTCCGCGTAGGTGAGCACCTCGTCGATCGGTGGGCCGGACACGACGGCGGTGGGTTCCTGGCGCCCCTC
Organism: Acidimicrobiales bacterium; assembly: GCA_035316325.1. NCBI lineage: Bacteria > Bacillati > Actinomycetota > Acidimicrobiia > Acidimicrobiales > Acidimicrobiales bacterium. Next base: position 2,491 of record DATHJB010000235.1, on the reverse strand, counting down.
GACGGTGCCGGTCACGGCCGCGGCGGAGAGCAGGCCCACCACCAGGACCGACGGCCCCAGGCGCCGGAGCCGCGGTCGGGAGGGCCAGGGCCTCGCTGCGGACGGACGCTCGCTCATCGGAGCACCTCCGGCAGCGGGTCGACGGGGGCGTGGTCGGAGCGTCGGGGCGTCGCCGAGCCGTTGCCCAGGTACGACGCCACCACCTCGGGGTGGTCGAGCACCTCCCGGGGGTCGCCCGCGGTCACCACCGAACCCTGGTCGAGGGCGATCAGCCGGTCGGCGACCGAGGACACGAGGGCGATGTCGTGCTCGACCACCAGCAGCGTGGCGTCGAGGCGGTCGCGCAGGCCCAGCAGCACCGGCCCCAATGCCTCGGCCTCCCGCTGGGCGATGCCCGACGACGGCTCGTCCAGCAGCACGATCGACGGCCGCTGGGCCACCACGCAGGCCAGGTCGACCATGCGCCGCGATCCCGTCGACAGCTCGCCGATCCGCTTCGACCGGAACGCCTCCAGCCCGAACATCCCCACCAGCTCCTCCACCCGCGCCGCGATCTCCCGCTCGGCCAGCTGCGCCGCCGGGAGCCGGAAGGCACCGGACACCACGTCGTCGCCCTCGATCCAGCGCTCCAGCGACACGGCGATCGTCTCCATGACCGTGAGGCCGGGGAACAGCCGGGCGTCCTGGAACGACCGGCCGATGCCGCGGCGGGCCCGGGCCGACGGCGGGCTCCCCGACACGTCGTGGCCGTGGAGCAGCACCCGCCCGCTGTCGGCCGGGGTGAAGCCGGAGATCAGGTCGAAGATCGTGGTCTTGCCGGCGCCGTTGGGGCCGATCAGTCCGACGATCTCGCCCCGCCCGACCGTGAGCTCTACGTGGTTCACGGCGTTGATGCCGCCGAACGCCACCGCCAGGCCGTACACCTCGAGCGCCGCGGCCGGGGGCGGTCGGTGGACCGGCCGGGGCGTCGCGGCGTAGGCGCCGGTCGCCGGCTGGTGCTGGCTGTCGGGGCCATCGGGGCGGGGGGCGGGGCGGGCGGGGCGGGCGTCGCCGCCGGAGAGGGCGTCGCGGGCGCCCTGCAGGTAGACCGACCGCACCAGGTCGGGCTGGTCGAGCAGGTGCCGGGCATCACCCGAGTAGCGGATCTCGCCCTTCTCCATGAAGTAGGCGCGATCCGCGATGTCGAGGGCGATGTTCACCGACTGCTCGACCACCACGATCGTCGTGCCCCGGTCCCGCAGGCCCCGCAGTTCGGTGAGCAGCGACTCGACCATCACCGGCGCCAGGCCCAGCGACAGCTCGTCGACCAGCAGCAGCTTCGGCTGGGCGAGCAGCGCCATCGCCAGGGCCAGCTGCTGTTGCTGGCCGCCGGAGAGGTCGGCGGCCGGGGTGGCGCGGCGGCCCTCGAGGATCGGGAACCGGGCGCGGGCCTCGGCGACGCGGCGGGTGGCGTCGGCCCGCTGCCGGCGGAACAGCCAGGCTGCCACCCGCAGGTTCTCGTCGACGGTCAGCGAGGGGAACACGCCGTGACCGCCGGGCATCTGGGCGATGCCGTGGGCCGGCACCTGCTCGGGGCGCAGGGCGGCGAGGTCGACCGAGCCGAGGCGGAGCGTCCCGGCGGTGACGGGGGCGACGCCGCCGATGGCCCTGAGCAGCGTCGACTTGCCGGCCCCGTTGGTCCCCAGCAGCGCGGTGACCTGCCCCTGGGGGATGTCGACGTCGACCCCGAACAGCACCTGCACCCCGTCGTAGGCGACGTCGAGGCCCCGCACCGACAGCCACCCGGGCTCCGCCGGGGACGGCACCGGCGCCGACGGGGGCGGGGGCGGGGGCGCCGCAGGGGACGACGACGGCTCGACCCGGCTGTCGGCCACCAGGCTCGGCACGTGGATCCCGCGCCGGGCCGCGAACGAACGGAGCCACCGGTCGCGCACCCGGTAGGCGAGCTCGGCCAGGCCGCCGGGCAGCAGCAGGAGCACACCCAGCACCCCCACCGCCGACGGCAGCAGCCCCGCCGGCCCCGACAGGAAGCCCCGGCCGCCGTCGAGCAGCGCCGCCCCCAGCACCGCGCCCAGCAGGCTCCCGACCCCGCCGACCACGGCCGAGATGAACACGTTGAGGCTCTCGGTGGCCCCGAACAGCGCCACCTCGTAGCGCTCGTTGACGTAGAACAGCAACGCCCCGCCGACGCCGGCCAGGAACCCCGACAGCCCGAAGGCGCACAGCCGGGCCAGCGGCACCCGCACCCCGAACGCCTGCGCCCCCTGCGGGTTGTCGCGCACCGCCCGCAGCACCCGCCCCACCCGGGTGCGCCGGATGCCGGCCACCCCGACGAAGCACAGGACGGTGACCGCGATGACGACGCTGGAGTAGCGCTTCGACTTCACGCTCGCCCTGCTGACGGCCGGTTCGGCCGCGGCGCTGATCACGGTGCTAATAGCGCTGCCGTCGTTGCGGTGGCAGGAGATCTTCCTGGCGATGACGACGCTGG
>DATHJB010000234.1 GCA_035316325.1 Acidimicrobiales bacterium | reverse complement strand
GTCGCTGGGCAGCGGGTCGGTCAGCTCGCTGCGCGGGGTCGACGCCGGCAAGGTCGTCCTGAGCGGCGTCGACCTGTCGCAGTGCCGCTTCCGGGGTGCCTACAACCTCGACAAGCTGCGCATCGAGGGACGCTGCCGGTTCGCCGACACGCCCCGGGGCGTGCGCTTCGGCCGGGCCTGGCCGCCCGTGTGGTGGTGGACGCGACGGCAGACGATCGTCGAGGAGCACCGCTGGCGGGGCCGCCGTCGCCGCCGGACCGAGGGCTGGACCAGCGAGTACCCGACCCGGCCCTCCGGGACGATCGGCTGGGGGCAGCCGACCCACGCCGAGGGTCTCGCGGCCATCTACCGGCAGCTGCGGAAGGCGTTCGAGGACGCCAAGAACGAGCCGGGCGCGGCCGACTTCTACTACGGCGAGATGGAGATGCGGCGGCTCAGCCCCACGACGCCCCGCAGCGAGCGCCTCGTCCTCACGCTGTACTGGCTGCTCTCCGGCTACGGCCTGCGGGCGAGCCGGGCGCTGCTGGGCCTGGTCGCCCTCGTCACGGCGACGACGTGGCTGCTCACCACCCGGGGCTTCGTGGCGGCCGGTACCGGCGTCGAGGAGGCGCTGCGGACGTCGCTCAACGCCGTGGTCTTCCGCACCAGCGCCGACGAGCTGACGACCACCGGCGCCTACGTCGAGATGTTCGCCCGCCTGCTGGGCCCGATCCTGCTGGCGCTGGCGGTCCTGTCGGTGCGCAACCGGGTCAAGCGCTGACGCGGCAGGGCCCGAGCGGAGGCACACGGGGGAGCGTGCGTTCCACTCGGGCCCTTGGAGCCAGCAGTGTGAAGGACCTGGTCAGGCCTTCTTCTTCGTGGCGGACTTGGGCTTGGACGGCTTCTCGGTGGTCGCCTGCGCCGTGGTCGCCGACGCCGACTCCTCCGGCTCCACCAGCGGGGTCACGGCGTCGACGAGCTCGCGGGCGAAGTCGCGCTGGGCGTCGATGAGCGCCTTGGCGAACTCGACCTGGCTGTCGACGATCTCGGCGGGCTTCGGCAGGCCGGCGGGGTAGCTCACGCGGGGGATGCGCCCCTCGGCACGCTCGACGCCCTTGCGGACGTAGTCGAGCACCGGCCGTTGGATGTCACGGATGGCCTCGACGAACCTGTCCTCGAACTCGGTCACACTCGTCAGGATGGTCATGGGCGCTAACTTTAGTTAGCAAAATGCTCGCGGGACAACTCGCCTAAATCCGACCGGGTAGGTCGCCTTTCGACGTCCGTGTGACTAGGCTCAGCCTCCGACTAGAGCTACCAGGAGGAAGGTATGTCGATCCGACTCGGCGACGATGCCCCGAACTTCAACGCCGAAACGACCGAGGGCAACGTCGACTTCTACGACTGGAAGGGCGACAGCTGGGCGGTCCTCTTCTCGCACCCCAAGGACTTCACCCCGGTCTGCACGACCGAGCTGGGTCGGGTCGCCGCCCTCAAGCCCGAGTTCGACCGGCGCAACGTGAAGGTCATCGGCCTCTCCGTCGACCCGATCGAGAGCCACCAGGACTGGAAGCAGGACATCGCCGACGTCACCGGCAGCGAGCTGAACTTCCCGCTCATCGCCGACTCCGACCGCAAGGTCGCCGACGCGTACGACCTGATCCACCCGAACGCGAGCGACACGACGACCGTCCGCTCGGTGTTCGTGGTCGGCCCGGACAACAAGGTGAAGCTCACGCTCACCTACCCGGCGTCCACCGGCCGCAACTTCGACGAGCTGCTCCGGGTCATCGACTCGCTGCAGCTCACCGCCAACCACAAGGTGGCCACGCCCGCCGACTGGAAGAACGGTGAGGACGTCATCATCGTCCCTGCGGTCACCGACGAGGAGGCCAAGGAGCGCTTCCCCGCCGGATGGGAGGCCAAGAAGCCCTACCTGCGGGTGACCAAGCAGCCAAGCTGATCCCCCGTCACGCTTGGTGTGGAAGCTCGGGCCGAGTCGGCCCGAGCTTCCACGCGTCACGGCCGAAATGGTGGTCCTTCGTTGTCACACCCACTGCGTAGGGTTGGGGCCATGACGGTCACCAACGACAGTCCGATCGCGCCCCCCGAAGTGGCGGCTGCAGCGGTCAACGCGACGAAGGTCTACGGCATGGGCGACACGGCGGTGCGCGCCCTCGACGACGTCAGCATCGACATCCCCAGCGAGCGCTTCACGGCGATCATGGGTCCCTCGGGCTCCGGCAAGTCCACGTTGATGCACTGCCTCGCCGGGCTCGACTGGCTCACCTCGGGCCAGGTCTTCGTGGCGGGCGTGCCGCTCGGGTCGCTCAGCGAGAAGGAGCTCACCCGGCTGCGGCGCGACCGGATCGGCTTCGTCTTCCAGGCGTTCAACCTGGTGCCGACGCTCACGGCCATCGAGAACATCACGCTGCCAATGCAGCTCGCCGGGCGCTCCCCTGACAAGGAGTGGGTCGACTACGTGGTGAAGACCGTCGGCCTGGCCGACCGGTTGACCCACCGCCCCGCCGAGCTCTCCGGTGGCCAGCAGCAGCGGGTGGCGGTCGCCCGGGCCCTGGCCAGCCGGCCGGCGATCATCTTCGCCGACGAGCCCACCGGCAACCTCGACAGCAAGTCGAGCACCGAGATCCTCGATTTCATGCGCAAGGCCGTCGACGAGCTGCAGCAGACCATCGTCATGGTCACGCACGATCCCGTGGCCGCCGGCCACGCCGACCACATCGTGTTCCTGGCCGACGGGCGCATCGTCGACGAGATGCCCGATCCCACCGCCGAGCGCGTGCTCGAGCGGCTGAAGCGATTCGACTGAGGCAGAGAGACAGAGGCAGACGGTGTTCAAGCTCTCGTTCCGCGACCTGCGCTCCCACGTGGGGCGCTACATCCTCACGTTCATCGCGGTGGCCATCGGCGTCGCCTTCATCGGCGGCGTGCTCACGCTGACCGACACGATGACCCGCACGTTCGACGACCTGTTCGCGGACATCAACGAGGGCACCGACGCCTGGGTGCGCGGCGAAGGCGCGTTCGAGACGGGGTTCGAGGGCGGGGGCACCGTGGCGCGCCCGCGCATCGACGCCTCGCTCGTCGACCAGATCGCCGCCGTCGACGGCGTCGCCCAGGTCGAGGGCTCCGTCACCGGCTACACCCGCCTGATCGACAAGGACGGCGAGCCCTACGGCAACCCGGCCTTCGGCGCCCCCACCTTCGGCGGCAGCTGGGGCGTGGTCGACGACCTCAACCCGTTCAACCTCGTCGAGGGATCCCGGGCCCCGGAGAGCTCCGACGAGGTCGTGATCGACAAGGCCACCGCCGACGCCACCGACTACGAGGTCGGCGACACCGCCCGCTTCGAGACGCCCACCGGCAACGGTGAGGCCACGATCGTCGGCATCGCCAAGTTCGGCACCGCCGACGGCCCGCTGGGCGCCAGCTTCGTCCTGTTCGACCAGGAGACGGCCGAGCGTCTGATCGCCGAGCCCGGCAAGGTCGACGGCATCGGGATCGTCGCCGACAGCGGCGTCTCCCAGACCACCGTCCGCAACCGGGTGGCCGACACGCTGTCCGGTGACAAGGTCGAGGTCATCACCGGCGAGGCGTTGACCAAGGAAACCCAGGACGACATGGCGGACCAGTTCGCCTTCTTCCGCAACCTGCTGCTCGGCTTCGCCTTCATCTCGGTGGCCGTCGGGGGGTTCGTGATCTACACGAGCTTCTCGTTCATCGTG
>DATHJB010000233.1 GCA_035316325.1 Acidimicrobiales bacterium | reverse complement strand
GGAGAGCATCAGGGCCGTCCAGCTAGACCCCATGCTGGACACCCTGCGACGAGACGGCACCGCCTGGCGACCCTTACCTCCCCGGTCTGAGGGCGGTGTCGTGCTCGTCCGATACGCGGGACTGTGGTTCCACGATCTAGGATCCATGGACCAAGGAGGAAAGACCCCCCGGCTCGTCAGGATCGCCACCTCCTGCTCCACCCAGCCCCCACCACGCGGAGAGCCCGGCAGACGGCGCGCGCGGCACACCTGACGGCCAGCGCGAGGACGGTGTAGCATCCGCCGTCTCGCCAACCCGGGTGGCCGGAAGCCTCGCCAGAGGGTTCAAGCCGGTCCGCGAGCGGCCAACGGCGGGGAGGCCCGGCCCCGCGTAGCCGCTCGCCCCCGCCGGGCGCTACCCTCCGGCGCCATGAGCTACCCGCACTGCGGTGTCTGGTGGGTCGGCGAACGAGAGTCCGCTATTTGCGAGGGCTGCCAAGACGAACTCGACGCCGCCGAGCTGGACGAGCATGTAGAGTCTCCCACCGGGCGGCCGGGGATCTCCCTGTGATGGGGAGGCTCGCGCGGAACAGGCCCAGCCGGGCGGCATGAAACGCTCGTAAGCTGTGGATCCCGCTCCCCGCCGCCCTATCAGGAAGTCATCGGGCGCAGAAGGCCCGGAGGTGTCACGCCCTCCGGGCCTTCTGCGTTCCAGATGAACCCCGACCGTGTAGGATGGACGGCGCGCGGGCGGCGGGGCAACCGCAAAGAGCGAGGCGCCGCCCGCGCTACCGCCTCCACGTCGTGTAGCATGCTGCGACATGAGCGAACCATGGGCGGCCTCCGAAGCCGCCAACCACACAGCAGACTGCATCCACGAGCTGCTGATCGCCGCGACCGCGCAGGTGCGCCCGAAGACCGTCCAGTGGGCGCCCGTCGGCGACGGCGGCCAGTTCGAGATCATCGACGCGCGCACCGGCAACAGCGACCGCACGATCCACGTCAGGCCCGACGGCACCGTCTCGCGGCAGGCCCCGAACGACGAACTGAAGTCCGGGCGTGACGACGAACTGCGCTGTCCGACGTGCGGGCAGGGCTACGAGGATCGGCAGGCCGCCGACCGCGCCACCGAGAACATCGGCCTGGCCGCGACGTACCCCCACGAGGACGGTGACACCATCGTCCTCGGCCCGGAGATCTTCGCCACCAAGGATGGCTCCGTCATCTCCTGGAAAGGCGAGAACTACAGTCGGCAGAACGACCGGCTGCGCATCGCCGCCGCGCGAGCCTTGGAGCGCGCCGAGGTCGGCGACGCCGAGGAGGCCGCCGCGATCCTGGGCGAGGTCGTCAACCTGGACGGCACTGAGGTGGACCCGACATGAGCAGGAAGACCTGGGAAGCGCTCCCGCTGGAGCAGCAGAACCACATCCGCAAGGCCGTCACGTGCGCCGTCGAGGAGGCCATGGCGCACGTCGGCCGGCAGCTCGACCACGAGCTGGCCCCCGTGCCCCAGGAGGGACCCGTCACGCTCGACGCAGGCTGGCTCCGGGGCTTCGCCAGGCGCTACCAGGACAAGCGGGCCGTACACGGCGGCGCGACCGACTACATCTACGAACGCGCCTTCGCGGCACTGGACAAGGAGTCGCCGCGATGATCGTCGCGGGCCGCTCCGACAAGTACGGCCAGGTCCACGTCGAGAAGGTCGGCAACACCGGCTTCTCGGATCCGGACGAGCCCATCGCCCTGTTCCGTGGGCAGGACAGGTACGCCGAGCAGGTCATGGCGTACTACTACAACATGCTCTGCGACGACCAGGACGTGACAGACGAGCAACTACAGTCCGTAGCTAGGCAGCTCGTCGCCTTCTCGGCGTTCGCCTCGGCCAACCCCGACAAGATGCGAACCCCAGGGAAGACAACATGACACCGGACCCGAACCGGCCGGACCGACCGTACTGGCCCCCGCTCGCCGCGCTGCGCGGCTGGTGGCTCGACCTGCGCTACCAGATCGGACGGCTGCGAGTGCCGAGCGCCCGCGACCCCGACGACGCGGCGGAAGGCACGACATCGCTCTCGCGCATCGCCGACCCCGACGACGTGGACGAGGTTCTCGGCGACGACAGTTTCGGCTTCGGCGACCTCCCCGGCATCTCCAAGCTCGACCCGGACTGGGGCAAGTACATCACGCACCTGGAGTGCGAGGTCGAACGCCTGCGGGAGGAGTGGGGCAAGTCGGACCGTGGCCGCGAGGATGCAGGGACCGAG
>DATHJB010000232.1 GCA_035316325.1 Acidimicrobiales bacterium | reverse complement strand
GTGGAGACGATGGGACTCGAACCCACGACCCCCTGCTTGCAAAGCAGGTGCTCTAGCCAACTGAGCTACGTCCCCTGGGTCGGTTCAGCGTAGTGCTCTAGAGTGCCGGGCTGTGGAGGGACGGGCCATCGGAGCAGCCATCGCCGTCGCGCTCCTGGTGGCGGCACTGGGGGCGTGGTCGGCGTTGCGCTGGGACGGGCAGAACGTGGTGGACGCCGCGGCCGACCTGTCGGACGTGGCCAGTGCGGCCGAGGGGGGCACCACCAGCGTCCCGGCGGCAGACGCGCCACAGCCGCCCCCACCGACCACCCCGACCTCCGTCGTCGTGCCCGACTGCGTCATCGGCGACGAGGTGTCCGTCGGCGACCCGGCCGAGGACTACGGCACGATCGTGGTCGACGCCAACCGCGCCCTGCCCGGCGACTTCGAGCCCCCCGACCTGGTGAGCGCCGCCGAAGCCGGGTTCGAGACCGACGACATGATCCGGCAGATCATCGTGGAGGACCTCGGCGCCCTCCGCGTCGCCGCCGAGGAGAACGGCACGCCCCTCGGCCTCGTCTCCGCCTACCGCAGCTACTCCTACCAGCAGAACCTCTACGACCGTGAGGTCGCCGAGGAGGGCGAGGTCGAGGCCCAGAAGGAGACCGCCCGACCGGGCCACAGCGAGCACCAGCTGGGAACCGCCTTCGACCTGCTGGAGGCCGGATCGCAGAACCTGGTCCCCGCCTTCGCCGAGACCGCCACCGGCCAGTGGCTGGCCGAGCACGCCCACGAGCACGGGTTCGTGATCAGCTACCCCGACATGCCGACCACCCGCACCTGTTACTCGTTCGAGCCCTGGCACCTGCGCTACGTCGGCCACGACGTCGCGGCCCAGATCCACGACTCCGGGCTGGCGCCCCGCGAGTGGATGCTCAGCCGGCCCGAAACTCCCTGAGCACAGCCAGCAGCTACCGTCGCTTCGTGCTCCGCCGCAACCGTGCCCTCCCACTGCTCGCGGGCCTGCTCCTCGTCCTGGCCGCCGTGGCCTGCGCCAAGGAGTCGGACGACGCTGCGCTGTCGACCCGCACCGACGACGACCAGTCCGCCACCGACGACGGCAGCGACGGCACCGACAGCGGCAACGGTGACGGGGGCACCAACCCCGACGACACGCTCGACTGGGGGGACTGCGGCTTCGAGGGCGAGTGCGCCACCCTCGACGTGCCGCTCGACTACGACGAGCCCGACGGCGACACGCTCACCGTCAGCATCGGGCGCACGCCCGCGACCGGCGACCGGATCGGTGCGCTGTTCCTGAACCCCGGTGGCCCGGGCGCCACCGGCAGCGACTTCGCCGCCCAGATGGCCACCGCTCTGCCCCCCGACGTCACCGAGCACTTCGACATCGTGGGCGTCGACCCCCGCGGCACCGGCGCCAGCGCCATCGACTGCGGGGCCGACTTCGCGGAGCTCTACGGCGTCGACTACAGCCTCGACTCCCCCGAGGACGAGGAGACCCTCCTCGACGTCAGCCAGGAGTACGTCGACGACTGCGAGGCGGCGGAAGGTGACGTGCTCAGCCACCTGGGCACCCGCGACGTCGCCCGCGACATGGACGCCGTGCGCGAGGCCATGGGCGACGACCAGATCAGCTACCTCGGCTACAGCTACGGCACCAGCATCGGGCAGGTGTACGCCGACCTGTTCCCCGAGCGGGTGCGGGCGATGGTGCTCGACGGCGTCGTCGAGCTGGGCCCGACCGGCACCGAGTCGGCGGAGCTGCAGGCGCTCGGCTTCGAGAAGGCGCTGCAGGCGTTCGCCGACGACTGCGACGCCGACGACAGCTGCCCGCTGGCGCCCGACGCCATGGCCGGGATCGACGAGATGTCGGCCGCGGTGGAAGAGGCCCCCATCGACGCCTCGCCCCGCGACCTCGGACCTGGCGACCTCGCGATCGGCCTCGCCCTACCGCTGTACTCGCAGCAGCTGTGGCCGTCGCTCGCCCAGGCGGCGGCCGACGCGCTCGACGGCGACGGGTCCGGCATGGTCAGCCTCGCCGACGAGTACCTGTCGATCGGCAGCTTCGACATCTACTTCGCCGTCAACTGCCTCGACGGCGAGTGGCCCGCCGAGCCGCAGGAGCTCCTCGACGACGGCGCCGCCATGGCCACCGACGCCCCGCACTTCGGCGAGTCGATCGTGAACGACTACGTCCGCTGCGCCATGTGGCCGGTCGAAGCCGAGCCGCTGACCGAGGTGACCGCACCCGAAGCCCCGCCGATCGTCGTCGTGTCGACCACCAACGACCCGGCGACCCCCTACGAGGCCGGCGTCCGCACGGCGGAGAAGCTGACCACCGGCGTCCTGGTCACCTACGAGGGCGACGGGCACACGGTGGTCGGCAACGGCGTGAGCTGCATCGACGACGCGATCGCCACCTACCTGGTCGACCTCGAGCCGCCCGAGGACGGCCTCACCTGCAGCTGAGCCGCAGGACCAGCCTGAGCTAGCCGGCCGAACCCTCGGCGACGAGGCGGTCGAGCGTGAGCTCCGGGTGTTCGGCCTCGACCCGGGCCAGCCAGTAGGGGCTCTCGAACAGGGCGTACCGGGTGCCGTCGGCACGGGCGAGGACGTCGACGCCCGGCAGCGCCCGCAACGCCGACTCCGATGCCTCGTCGGTTCGCCGGGCGACCGTGTACGCCGTCGGCGACAGCTCGGTGGGCGCACCGAACTCGTTCTCCAGCCGCCACAACGCCACCTCGAGCTGCATGGGTCCGACGGCAGCCAGCACCGGCGCCTGGTCGCCCCGGTCGCGGTCGCGCAGCACCTGCACCACGCCCTCCTCGTCGAGCTGGGCGATGCCCCGCCGGAACTGCTTGAACCGACCGGTGTCGCGGGTGCGGGCGACGTGGAAGTGCTCGGGGGCGAACTCCGGCAGCCGGGGATAGGCGACGGGCGTGTCGACGTAGAGGGTGTCGCCCACCTTGACGTCGGCGGCGTTGACCAGGGCGACGATGTCGCCGGGGAAGGCCTCGTCGATGGTGCCGCGCTCCTGCCCGAACACCGAGTGGGCGTACTTGGTGGCGAACGGCTTGCCGGTCGGCTGGTGGGTGACGACCATCCCCCGCTCGAACTTCCCCGAGCACACCCGCACGAACGCGACCCGGTCGCGGTGTGAGGGATCCATGTTGGCCTGCACCTTGAACACGAACGCCGAGAAGGGGTCGCCCAGCTTGCGGGCCGCGCCGTCGCGGTCGATCCGGGGCCCGGGCGCCGGCGCCATGCCGATGATGGCGTCGAGCAGCGGACGCACCCCGAAGTTGGTGAGCGCCGAACCGACGAACACCGGCGTCTGCTCCCCGGCCTCGAAGAGCATCGGGTCGATCTCGGCCCCCGTACTGTCGAGCAGCTCCAGCTCCTCGGCGGCGGCGGTCCAGGCCTCGCCCTCCTCCAAAGCCGCCTCCTCCGGCGACACGAACTCCTCCCCGGCCTCGGCGGCACCGTGGGCCGTGCGGCCGTAGCGGACGTAACGGCCGTCGCGCCGGTCGACCAGGCCCCGGAAGTCGCCGGAGATGCCGACCGGCCAGGTGATGGGCACGGCCTGGAGGTCGAGCCGCGACTCCAGCTCGTCGAGCAGGGCCAGGCCCTCCTGCCCGGGCCGGTCCCACTTGTTGACGAAGGTGAGCAGGGGCACGCCCCGCACGCGGCACACCTCGAAGAGCTTGAGGGTCTGCGGCTCGATGCCCTTGGCGGCGTCGAGCACCATGATCGCGGCGTCGACGGCGGCGAGCACGCGGTAGGTGTCCTCGGAGAAGTCGCGGTGGCCCGGGGTGTCGAGCAGGTTGAAGACGTGGTCCTGGTAGGGGAACTGCAGCACGGCGGACGTGATCGAGATGCCGCGCTTCTGCTCCAGCTCCATCCAGTCGGACCGGGCCCGGCGCCGCTCACCCCGGGCCTTGACCTGTCCCGCCTCCTGGACCGCACCGCCGTAGAGCAGGAACTTCTCGGTGAGGGTGGTCTTGCCCGCGTCGGGGTGGCTGATGATGGCGAAGGTGCGGCGGCGTGCGGCTTCCGCGGCAGGGAGGAGGTCTTCGGGCGACATCAAACGGACCAACCAGAGGCGAGGGGACGAGCCAGGCTATCTGGGGCACCGCTCGGGGAGGGAGTGAGATCGAGCCGGGGGGCCGGGTCGACGACCGGCAGCGTGACTGTCCCCGAGAGTCCCGCCCGCCGTGACTCTCGGGGACAGCAAGCCGCCGGGGGAAGCGGCTCTGCCGGTGTGGCGGTGGTGGCTCCGACCGTCCGCCCGCCGGGGCCACCACCGCGCTCTCACTGATCGCAAGGTACGACGGCCCAGGTCCGGCGCCATCGGGGGGAATCCCCCGCAGCCCCCGGCGGTCTCGGGGATTCCCCCTGTCGCCTGACGGGGTAAGGACGACGTCAGGTGTCGGCGTCGACAACGGCGACCGTTCCAAAGGGGGTCACATGAGCAGCAAGCAGGACCCGGGCTACGACAGGGTCACCCGGCAGACACGTGAGTTCGCCCGGATCGACGAGCAGGTGCTCCGGGGTGCCGGGCGGGGACCGACGGCCGCCGAGGCGGCAGCGGCCGAGCACGCCCCGCCGGTGAAGGAGCGGACCCGCCAGGCCTACAAGGAGATGGTGTGGCGGGGCGCCCACCAGCGCGGCGAGGGCCGCCTACCCGGCTGACCCGAGCGTCCTGACGGCCCCGAGGGTCAGACGAACGTCGGGGTGACGCCGATGGCGTCGTAGACCGCCGCGACGAGCCCGGTGGTGCGGGGGTCGCCGGCGAGGTTCGCCAGCATCCGGTTCATGGCGTACCCGAACGCCACCCCGTGGTCGGGATCGGCGAAGGCCATCGAACCGCCGGCACCCGAGTGACCGAAGCCCCGTGGGCCGCCGTAGGGCGAGAACGGGGACGAGAGCATGAAGCCGAGCCCGAACACGGTCTCGAACAGCAGCACCTTGTCGGGCCCGGATGTCTGCACCTCGAGGGCCGCCGTGGTCTGCTCGGGTGTGAGCAGCGGCCCGACGACGGCGCCGTCGTGGGTCACCTCGCCGATGACCGCGGCGTAGAGCCGGGCCAGCGACCGGGCGTTGCCGACCCCGTTGGCGGCCGGCAGCTCGGCGGCCCGCACCTCGGGACGGTTGAACATCCCCTCCTGCGTGAGCAGCCCGGGGACGCCGCCGAGCGCCTTGAGCACCAGCGCGTCGGGCCCGAGGGCGTCGGTGATCATCTGGGCGAGGTCCTTGCCCTCGCCGGGCTGGGGCGGCGCCGACCCGTCGCGGGGCCCGCGGTTGGTGAGCGGTGCGACGAGCGCCTGCTTGTCGTCGGGCAGGCCCACCCAGAAGTCGAGGCCCAGCGGGCCGGCCAGCTCCTCGGCCACGAACTGCCCGACGCTGCGACCGGAGATGCGGCGGATGACCTCGCCGACGAGCCACCCGTAGGTGACGGCGTGGTAGCCGTGGCCGCTGCCCGGCTCCCAGACGGGCTCCATGGCGGCCAGCGCCTCGACCACCGGGTCCCAGGCCAGCACCTGCTCGAGGGTCAGGTCGGCGTCGACGTAGGGCAGGCCCACCTTGTGGCACAGCAGCCAGCGCACCGGCACGTCGGCCTTCCCGGCGGCGGCGAACTCGGGCCAGTACTCGGCGACGGGGGCGTCGACGTCGAGCAGCCCCCGCTGGACCAGCAGGTTGGCGCACAGCGCGGTGACGCCCTTGGTGGTGGAGAACACGAGTTGGAGGGTGTCCTCGTCGTAGGGGAGCTCGGTGTCGACCTGGCGCACGCCGCCCCACAGGTCGACCACCTTGCGGCCCTCGACGTACACGGCCACCGCCGCGCCCACCTCGCCGTGCTCGGCGAAGTTGTCGTCGAACGCCTGGCGGACGCCCTCGAACCCCGGCTCCACGTACCCGGATGCCTTGCTGCCTTCCACCAGGTTCGTCACAGTGTCCTCCGGTTCCCCCGCGATGGTTGCGGGTCAGCCTGCCCTGATTGCATCTTCAGTGCAACCAATCGCCGAGGCCCCCGGCACCGTGTCGCGGAGGCCACCAGCTAATCTGAGAACAGTTCTCACCAGGACCTTGACGCATGAGCGAGCCCAGCGCTGACCTCCACACGATCGTGACCCGACGGCTGCGGCACGTCGGGCAGCGCTTCACGTCGCAACGCCGGTCCCTGGTCGACGTGCTGGCGGCGGCGCCGTCACCGCTGACCCTGCCCCAGCTGCTGGAGCGCTCGTCGGGCCTGGCGCAATCGTCGGCCTACCGCAACCTGGCCGTGCTGGAGCGCGCCGGGGTCGCCCACCGCATCGTCACCACCGGCGACCACGCCTGCTGGGAGCTGGCCGAGGACCTCACCGAGCACCACCACCACCTCATCTGCAGCGGCTGCGGCGACGTCACCGACTTCACGGTTCCCAGCGAGATCGAGCGCCGCCTCGACACCGCGCTGACCGAGGTCGCCACGGGTGCCGACTTCCGGGCACTGCACCACCGGCTCGACCTCGTCGGCCTCTGCACGCGCTGCCGTTAGCCGACAGGCCGGTCGGGTTTGCGCGGGGTGGCCGCGACTCGTCAGCCTTTGCACCGATGCGTCGAACCCTTCTCCTGGCTATCCCTCTCGTCGCGGCCCTGCTGGTGGCCGGTGCCTGCAGCGACGACGATGACGACTCGGTCCCCCAGACCGGCAACCGTCCCACGAACACCACCGAGGCGACCACCACGACGTCGACGACGCTCCCTCCCGAGACGACGACGACGGTGCCCGGCGAGGGCGGCGAGGTCGTCGAGGGTGACGGCGGCGCGCCCGACACCAGCGTCCCCCCGCCCCCGCCCGAGTCGACCACGACGATCCTCGACAGCGGGAGCACCACCACCATCCCGGTGTAGCGGAGGTACAGCGAAGCGTCAGATGTAACGGACCGGGGGCCGATGGGTCGAAGTTGGACCCCACCCCGTTCAGTCCTGTTCATCTCGCGTCTTGCTGGAGGACTCCGCCCTGTGTCGTACGTCGTGATCTTCCCTGGCCAGGGAGCCGCCACTCCGGGCGCCGGCCAGGTGTGGAAGGACCACGACGCGTGGGCGACCGTGACCGAGGCCGAGTCGATCCTCGACCGGCCGCTCGGCCGCCTCCTCCTCGACGCCGATGCCGACGAGCTGGCGACCACCCGGGCCAGTCAGCTGGCCGTGCTCCTGGGCTCGCTCATGGCCTGGGACACGCTGTCGGACCAACTGGACGAACGACCCGTGGCCTTCGCCGGCCACTCGCTGGGGCAGATCACGGCGCTGATCGCCGCCGGTGCCGTCGACCGGAGCGACGGGCTCCGGCTCGCCGCCCGCCGCGCCGACGTGTCGCAGGACAGCGCCGACGCCCGGACGGGACGCATGGCGGCGCTGCTGGGCGCCGACGTGGAGCTGGCCGAGAACGCCTGCGCCGACGTCGATGCCTGGGTGGCCAACGACAACGCCCCCGGCCAGGTGGTGATCGCCGGCACGCCCGACGGTCTCGAGCAGGCCGCCGAGCGGGCGAGGGAGCTGGGTGCCCGCAAGGTGATGCCGCTGGCCGTGGGCCACGCGTTCCACACACCTCTGCTGGCCGACGCCGCCGAGGCGCTGACCCCCCTCCTCGACACCGTCACCTTCCGGACCGCCGCGACCCCCGTCGTCACCAACACCGACGCCGCGCCCGTCACGGCGCCGGACGCTTGGCCGCAGCTGCTGCGCCGGCACCTGGTCGAGCCGGTGCGCTGGACCGACTGCCAGCTCGCCCTGGTCGCCCTCGGCGCCGACACGTTCGTGGAGGTCGGCCCCGGCCGCGTCCTCGCCGGCATGGCGAAGCGCACGGTGCCCGACGTCCGGATCCTCAACGTCACCACCCCCGACGACATCGCCGACGTCGCCCAGCAGCTCGCCGCTGCCGTCCCGTCCCGATGACCTCCCCCGCCCGACCGGAGACGATCACATGAGCCAAGTCGACCACACCGCCCTCGCCGAGGACCTCCACGTCCCGGAGAGGCTGATCGCGGCTCCCGTCGCGGGGGTGTTCTCGCTGCTGCCTCCCGACGTCGTGACCAGCGAGGGCGAGATCGTCCAAGCGGGCCAGGCCATGGGGTTCATCGAACGCAACGCGGAATCGGTGACGGTGGTCAGCCCCCACACCGGGTTCCTGATGGGCTTGCTCGCACTCCCCGGCGAGCGGGTCCGCGACGGTCAGCCCCTGGCGTGGGTGCGGGTCCTCTCGTGAGCTCGGGGCTGCTGACCGAGTGGGGCACCGCGAGCGCCCCCACCACATCGACGCTCCAGGCCCGCTTCGCCGTCGCCGGCTGGGGCGGGGCGCTGCCCGAGCGGCGCGTCACCAACGACGAGCTGGCACTGCGGCTCGACACGAGCGACGCCTGGATCAGCACCCGCACCGGCATCCGCGAGCGCCGGGTCGGCGGGCCCGGTGAGTCGACCGGTCCCCTCGCCGTCGCCGCCGCCCGCGACGCCCTCGTCCGAGCCCGGATGCTCCCCAACGAGCTCGACCTCGTCGTCGTCGCCACCACCACGCCCGAGCAGCCGATGCCGTCGACCGCGGCGCTGGTGGCCGCCGAGCTGGGCACCCCCGCCGGCGCCTTCGACCTGAACGCGGCCTGTGCCGGCTTCGTCTACGGCATGGTCGTGTGCGGCTCCCTCATCGAGACCGGCATCGCCCGCAAGGTGCTGCTGGTCGGGGCCGACACGCTCACCCGCAGCGTCGACCCGGCCGACCGCGGCACCGCCGTGCTCTTCGGCGACGGCGCCGGAGCCGTGGTGCTCGTGCGCGACGGCACCAGCGAGCAGGACGGCGGGCTCCTGGCCTCCGACCTGGTCGACGACCCCGAGGGCGCCGAGCTGCTGACCATCACTGCCGGCGGTTCGGGCCGACCCACGACGGTCGAGAGCCTCGCCGCCGGCGAGCAGCACCTGCGCATGGACGGCCCCGAGCTGTTCCGCCGGGCCGTGCGGGCCGTGTCCGACTCGGTGACCCGCACGCTCGCCGCCGCCGGCTGCACCCCCGCTGACGTCGACCTGTTCGTGCCCCACCAGGCCAACGCCCGCATCATCGACGCCGTGCTGGCCCGCGTCGGCCTCGCCCCCGAGCAGGCGGTCCAGACCGTCGACCGGCACGGCAACACCTCCGCGGCCTCGGTGCCGCTGGCGCTGAGCGAGATCGCCGAGACCGGCCGGCTGCGCGACGGCAGCCTCGTGCTGGTGACCGGTTTCGGTGCAGGCCTCACGGTCGGCACCGGTCTCCTACGCTGGCGGACATCGTGGGACGAACAGAAGTGAGCGACGGCAAGCGCGTCGCGTTCGTGACGGGCGCGTCGGGTGGCATCGGCGCCGCCGTGGCCCGAGCGCTGGCGGCGGACGGGAAGCTGGTGGCGGTGGGTTACGCCGGCCGGCAGGACGCCGCCGAGCAGACCGCCGGCCAGATCGAGGGCGAGGGCGGCACCGCCCGGGTGGTGCACATCGACGTGTCCGACCCCGGCGGCGTCGACGCCGCGTTCACCGACGTCGAGCAGGCCTTCGGGCCCGTCGAGGTGCTGGTCAATGCGGCCGGCGTCAACCGCGACAAGCTGCTCGTGCAGCTGAGCGAGGACGACTGGCAGCACACGCTCGACACCGACCTGTCGGGCCCCTTCCGCACCACCAAGCGGGCGCTGCGGCCGATGATCCGGGCCCGGTTCGGCCGGGTCGTGCAGGTGTCGTCGATCGTGGGCGCCATGGGCTCGCCGGGCCAGGCCAACTACGCCGCCGCCAAGGCCGGGCTGGTGGGCTTCAGCCGCTCGGTGGCCCGCGAGGTCGCGTCCCGCAACATCACCGTGAACGTGGTCGAGCCGGGTCCGATCGACACTGCCATGATGGAGTCTCTGCCCGAGCAACGCCGTGAGCTCCTGGTTGCGGCCACCGCCGTCGGTCGCCTGGGCCGTCCCGAAGAGGTGGCCGCCCTGGTGGCGTTCCTGTGCTCCGACAGCGCGTCCTACATCACCGGCGCGGTCGTCCCTGTGGACGGCGGCGTCGGCATGGGACGCTGAGCACCCGGCACCGGACCACCGTCCGATCGAGTCCGACATCCCGAGAGAACTGGAGAAGATGTACATGGAGCGTTCCGATGCACTCACCGCCCTCCGCACGGCGGCGGTCGACGTCCTTCAGGTCGAAGCCGACAAGGTGACCGAGACGGCGTCGTTCGCCGAGGACCTCGAGGCCGACAGCCTCGACCTGGTGGAGCTGGTGATGTCGCTGGAAGACACCCTGGGCATCACCATCGAGGAGGACGAGCTGGCCGAGGTGAAGACCGTCGGCGACGCGCTCGACGTCATCCTCGCCGCGAGTGTGGCCTCGAAGGCCTAGTCGTGACCTCGACCGACCACCGGGGACGGCCCCGCGTCGTCGTCACCGGCATGGGCGTGAAGACGCCCGCCGGTCTGACGGTCGACTCGATGTGGGAGACGCTGCTCGCAGGCACGACGAGGGCAGGCACCATCACTCTGTTCGATCCCACCGAGCACTCCGTGCGCATCGCCTGCGAGGTGCGCGACTTCGACGCCGTGCCCTACGTCGGTCCCAAGGAGGTGCGCCGCACCGATCGCGCCACGCTGCTGGCCGTGGCCGCGGCGGCGGACGCGGTCACCGATGCCGGCGCGGTGGCCACCGAGGGCCACGCGGACGACGGCCTCGCCGCGCCGATGCATCGTCGGGGCGTGGTGGCCGGCTCCGGCGTGGGTGGCATCCGCACGCTGGAGGACCAGGTCATCAGCTACGCGGAGAAGGGCCCGAGCCGCACCAGCCCGTTCCTGGTGCCGATGATGATGCCCAACGCCCCCGCCGCGATGATCGCCATCCACCAGGGCTGGACCGGCCCCAACCTGGCCGTCGCCACCGCCTGCGCCACCGGCTCCAACGCCATCGGCGAGGGCGCCCGCATGGTGCGCGAGGGCCTCGCCGACGTGGTGGTCTGCGGTGGCACCGAGGCGAGCGTCGCTCCGGTGTCGATGTCGGCGTTCGCCCGCATGGGCGCGCTGAGCAAGCGGCCCGCCGAGGAGGCCTCCCGGCCCTTCGACGTCGACCGTGACGGCTTCGTGATGGGCGAGGGCGCCGGGTTCGTGGTGCTGGAGACGCTCGACCACGCCGTGGCCCGGGGCGCCGAGATCAAGGGCGAGGTCCTCGGCTACGGCAGCACCTGCGATGCCTTCCACATCACCGCTCCCCTGGAGAGCGGGGCCGGCATGGCTGCGTGCATGGAGGTGGCGTTGTCCGACGCCGGCCTGGAGCCGTCCGAGATCGGCCATGTGAACGCCCACGGCACGTCGACGCCGCACAACGAGGCCGCCGAGTCGGCGGCGCTGTCGAAGGTCTTCGGCGACCACGCCGTGCCCGTGACCTCCACCAAGGGCGTGACCGGCCACCTCATCGGTGCGGCGGGCGCGGTCGAGGCGATCGCGGCGCTGCTGTCGGTCGCCGACGGCCAGGTGCCGCCCACGGCCAACCACGAGCAGTGCGACCTGCCGGTCGACGTGGTCCACGGCTCCCCCCGTCAGGTGGCCTCGGCGCCGGCGCTCTCGACGTCGTTCGCGTTCGGTGGCCACAACGCCGCGCTGATCCTCGGGCCACCTCCCGGCACCGACGGAGCCACGCCGTAGTGGGTTCGGTGGTCGCGCCCCGGCTGCCCGTCGCGGCCGCCCGATCCGGGTCGGTCGTCGCCGAGATCGGCCAGCTCCCGGAGCTGGGCGAGCAGACGGTGGCCTGGTTCCGCGGCGCGATCACCGGAGCCGACGCCGACCTCGTGGCCCGCACCATCCGGGCGGGCGTCGACGCCGGCGTGCCGATCGTTGGCGTGATCGAGCGCATGGGCCTCGACGCCCCGGGAGGGCTCGCGGCCCTCGGTGCCTGGGGGCGGATCGCCCGCGAGCTGGCCCGGGCCTCGGGCGTCGTGCCCACGGCCATGGTGATCGACGGTCCGTGCCTGGGCGGTCCGGCCATCGCGGTCGGCCTGGTCGACCTGGTGGTGCTGACCGAGCAGGCCAAGCTGTTCGTCAACGGCGCCGAGGCCTCGGCCCGCATGACCGGCACCAACGGCATCGACCCGGCCCAGCTGGGCGACGCCTGGTCGCACCAGACCCGCAGCGGCGTGGCCGACCTCGCCGCAGCGGACGTCACCGAGGCGCTCGCCGCGGTGGGCGACGTCCTGTCGTTCCTCCCGTCGAACAGCCTGGAAGCGCCGCCCCGCGAACCGACCGTCGACCCGCCCGACCGGCGCTGCGTGCAGGCCGCCAAGGCGGTGCCGGCCAACGAGCGCGAGTCCTACGACGTGCGCAACGTCATCACCGACCTGCTCGACGACCGCTGGTTCGTGGAGCTGCGGGCCCGCTTCGGCTCCAGCCTGGTGGTCGGGTTCGGCCGGGTGGCCGGACTGCCCGTCGGCATCGTCGCCAACCAGCCCAGCCAGCTCGCCGGTGCCCTCGACATCGAGAGCTCGATCAAGGGCGCCCGCTTCGTTCGCTGGTGCGACTCGTTCAACGTGCCGCTGCTCACGCTGGTCGACACGCCCGGGTTCCGCCCGGGGCGCGACCAGGAGTGGCGCGGCATCGTCCGCCACGGCGCCAAGCTCGCCTTCGCCTACGCCGAGGCCACCGTGCCCCGGGTGTGCGTGGTGCTGCGCAAGGCCTACGGCGGCGCCTACATCGTCATGGACTGCAAGTCCATGGGCAACGACTGCGCGCTGGCCTGGCCCCAGGCCGAGATCGCGGTGATGGGCGCCAAGGGTGCGGTGGGGATCATCCACCGGCGGGCCCTGCTGAAGGCCGAGGACGAGCACCGCGAGGGGCTGCGGGAACGGCTCGAGGCCGAGTACTCGGAGGAGCACCTGTCGCCCCGGGCGGCTGCCGAGCGCGGCTTCGTCGATGCGGTGGTCGAACCGGCCGGCACCCGCCTGGCGGTCGCCGAAGCCTTGCTGGCGCTCACCACCAAGCGCGAACGTCCCGTGCGGCGACGTCACGAGAACGTCCCGCTCTAACGACCGGCAGAGGATCACCAATGCTCGAAGGCAAGAAGCTCGTCCTCACCGGCGTGCTGACCAAGGACTCCATCGCGGCCTCCGTGGCCGAGCAGGCCGTGAAGGCCGGGGCCGAGATCGTGCTCACCTCGTTCGGGCGGGCCTTCCGCCTGACCGAGCGAGTGGCCCGCGGGCTGCCCGGCACGCCCGACGTGCTCGAGCTCGACATCACCGACGCCGCCCACCACGCCGCTCTCGCCTCGACGCTGGGCGAGCGCTGGGGCCGGGTCGACGGGGTGCTCCACGCCATCGGCTTCGCGCCGGAGAAGTGCCTCGGCCAGCCGGAGGGCCTCTTCGCCGCCGGGTGGGAGGACGTCTCGACGGCGCTGCAGATCTCCACCTACTCCCTCAAGTCGCTCGCCGAGACGCTGGCACCGCTGATGCCACCGGGCTCCGGGATCGTGGCCCTCGACTTCGACGCCCAGCAGGTGTGGCCGGCCTACGACTGGATGGGCGTCGCCAAGGCCGCGCTCGAGGCGACCGCCCGCTACCTGGCCCGCGACCTGGGGCCGCAGGGCATCCGGGTCAACCTCGTGGCGGCCGGTCCCCTGCGCACGATGGCCGCCAGGTCGATCCCCGGGTTCGACGCGATGCAGGTGGCGTGGGGCGAGCGGGCACCGCTGGGCTGGGACGTGCGCGACCCGGAGCCGACGGCGAAGGCCTGCGTCGCCCTGTTCTCCGACTGGTTCCCGGCCACCACCGGCGAGATCATCCACGTCGACGGCGGCGTCCATGCCGTGGCGCTGGCGAACCAGCCGGCCGAGGTGGCCTCGTGACCGAGGTGGCCGACGCGGTCGACCTCCTCCCCCACCGACCGCCGTTCCGCTTCGTCGACAAGGTGGTGGAGATGGTGCCGGGCGAGAGCATCGAGGCCCGCTACCTGGTCACCGGCGAGGAGGCGTTCCTGGCCGGGCACTTCCCCGGACGGCCGATCTTCCCCGGCGTCATCCAGCTGGAGGCGCTGGCACAGGCCGGCGCGATCGCGGTGCTGGCCGACGAGCGCTACAAGGACAAGCTGCCGCTGTTCGGCGGCGTCGAGGACGTCCGCTTCCGCCGGCAGGTGGTGCCGCACGACGAGCTGACCCTCGTGGTCGAGCTGGAACGACTCTCGGCACGGGGCGGCTGGGGTCGGGCGACGGCCACTGTGGCGGGCAAGACGACGTGCTCAGGACGGCTCTTCTTCGTCCTAGGGTGACGGCGTGACGACCCCCGACGCCCCTCCCGTCGACCCCGATCTGCTGGCCTTCGCCGTCGAGACCACCCGCGTGGCGGGCCAGTTGACCATGCGGTACTTCGCCGACGACGACCTCGCCGTCGAGTCCAAGGCCGACGGCACGCCGGTCACCGTCGCCGACCGGGTCGCCGAGCGTTGGATCCGGGAACAGCTCGAGGAGCACCACCCCGACGACACCGTGATCGGCGAGGAGGAGCCCGTCTACGAAGGCACGTCGGGGCGGCGCTGGGTGCTCGACCCGATCGACGGCACGAAGGCCTTCACCCGCAGCGTCCCCCTCTACTCGACGTTGCTCGCCTTCGACGACGAGCACGGCCCTGCCATCGGGGTGATCGCGCTACCGGCGCTCGACCAGGTCGTGTGGGCCGGCCGGGGCCGGGGCTGCTGGTTCGACGGGCGTCCGGCCCGGGTGAGCGACACCTCGAGCCTGGACGGCGCCTACTTGATGAGCAGCAGCTACTCGCACTGGCCCGAGGCGTCGCTGCTGGCGGTCAAGCGGGCCGGGCTGCACCTGCGCACCTGGGGCGACGGCTACGGCTACGCGCTGGTGGCCACCGGGCGGGCCGACGCGACGGTCGACCCCGAGGCGGAGCACTACGACGTGGCGCCCTACCCGGTGATCCTCACCGAGGCCGGCGGGCGGTTCAGCAGCCTCGGCGGCGACCCGTCACCCGAGGCGGGCAGCGGCGTCGCCTCCAACGGCGTCCTTCACGACGACCTGCTCAAGCTGCTGTCGTCGTAGGGTCGCCGCGGGTCAGAGCCAGCCGCGCTTGCGCAGCACCCGCCAGATCCCGAAGGCGGCACAGGCCATCAGCGTCAGCGCCAGCGGGTAGCCCCACCACTCGTCGAGCTCCGGCATGTGGTCGAAGTTCATGCCCCAGACGCCGGCGAGCATGGTCGGGACCGCCGCGATCGCGGCCCAGCCCGAGATCGTCCGCATGTCCTGGTTCTGGCCGACCGCGATCTGGGCGAGGTTGACGTTCAGCGCGTCGGACAGCATCTCCCGGTCGCCTTCGGCGCGGCTGACGGCCTTGTGCACGTGGTCCTCGACGTCGCGGAAGTAGTGCTCCAGGTCCTGCCCCTCGAAGGGGTGCTTGCCCTGACGCAGGGCGGTCAGGGCGTCGAGCAGCGGTTCGATGCTGCGGTAGAGGTCGAGCACCGAGCGCTTCAACCGGTAGATGCGCTCCGCCGGGTTGGTGCGCTCCGGGGCGAACACCTCGCCTTCGGCCTCCACGATGTCGGTGTCGAGGCCGTCGAGCACCGGCGTGTAGTCGTCGACGACGCGGTCGAGGATGGCGTGGACGACGCTGAGCGGGCCGAGCCGGCAGCGGGCGGGGTCGTCCTCCAAGTCGTGACGGACGGCCGCCAGCGGGCTCGCCGCACCGTGGCGGACCGTGACCACGAAGCCCTCGCCGGCGAAGATCTGGATCTCGGCGAACTCGATGCTCTCGCTGGCGTCGTCGTAGCGGGCCGTCTTGGCCACGACGAAGAGGTGACTGCCGTAGAGCTCCAGCTTGGGGCGCTGGTGGGCGGTGACCGCATCCTCGACGGCCAGCGGGTGCAGCTCGAACTCCGTGGCGACGTCGGCGAACTCGTCGTTGGTGGGCTCGTACAGCCCGATCCACACGAAGTTGTCCGGTCCGGCGCGCGCGGTCTCGAGCGCGTCCTCGAGGTTGAGCACCCCGGGCTGCCGTTCGCCCTTCGTGTAGACGGCGCAGTCGACGATCACCGGCCACGATTCTGGCAGGCGTCACCGCCGAAGCGGCATCTCTAGCCGGCCGCAGCTCCCTCGAAGACCGCGGCGCGCACGCCGGCCTCCGACAGGTCGTGGAGGAACGGCAGGGCGTCGACCAGGCAGGCCAGGCCCTGGGCACCGGGTTCGGTCCGGCCGGAGCCGACCCAACGGGTGGCGAGCCCGGCGACCGTGGCAGCGGCGACGGCGGGGCGGTCGATGGCCCCGAGGACCACGGTGTCGTGCAGTTGGCCGCGGCGGCCGCGCACCTCGACCCGCAGGCCGCCGATGCGACCCTCGGGGTGCGGACGCCGCAGCATCGGCAGGCCGGCGGTGAACCGGTCGCGCCGGGTCGCGGCGAGCCGGGCGGTCACCCGGCTGACCCCGGCGAAGGCCGGGACCAGCAGCAGCGCGTCGGGCAGCGCGGCCCGGTAGCAGTCGGCGCCGCCGATCGGGTCGGGGAAGAACGACAGCTCGCGGCCGGAGCCCGGCGGGCGGCGGGTCCAGCCCTGGTCGCGCCAGTCGATGCCGCGGCCGCGGAGGGCGCCGTGGTGCTGTCGGGCGCAGGCGGGGCCGCCGGTGCCCTGGCGGGCGACGTGCACCTCGTCGACGCTGTCGAACTGGGAGGCGGCGTGGCGGGCCAGCACGCAGGACAGACCGGGCGAGAACGTCGCCCCGATGGCCACGGTCACCCCCCGCTCGCGGGCCTCGGCGTCGAGGTCGAGCAGGGCGCGGACGGCCGGGATGCTGTCGGCGGTGGCGACGACGTGGCGGCCCTGGGCGACGGCCTGGCGGGCGGCGTCGGGCTGGGCCGCTGCCGGCGTGGCGATCAGCACCACGTCGGCCCGGGCGCCGGCGACGTCGTCGGGGCTGTCGAGCGTCCGGGCCCGGGCGCCGAGCGACGAGGCCACGACGGCACGCCGCCGGGCGTTGGCGTCGGCGATCAGCACCGACGACACGTCGTCGTGGGCCACCAGGTAACGGGCGGCGCGGGCACCGACGGCCCCGACGCCGAGCACGAGGACCTTCATGCGCTAGCGGAGGTCCGGCCCGCGCAGCTCACGCCAGCCACCGGATTGCGGAGGGGTGCCACCGCCACCGCGCAATCGCAGCACGACTGCGATCAGGCCGGCGATGCTCACAGCAGCGAGCGCACGTCGCAGCAGAGCCATAGGGGTTCTCTCTCCACTCTCCGGATAGAGCTCGCCCCCGCCAGAGGACGGGGGCGGGTTGTGGGGCTAGAAGGAATCGAACCTTCGACCTCACCCTTATCAGGGGTGCGCTCTAACCGACTGAGCTATAGCCCCGTAGTGAGTGAGCGACATTAGCTTCGCCCACCCGCCTCCGGCCAGTGGGATCAACGGCGACGGAGACCCGGTGGTCGGCGTCGCCCCGGCGCCGGGCCGGGACCGGCAGCCGCGGCCGCCGGTTCTCGGATCAACGTGTAACGGACACCGCCCGTGATCTCGTTCAACAGGTTGAACAGGATCGTCACCAGCACCGTGGCGGCGGTGGCTGCGACCACGAACACCAGGCCGCCGATGAGCGCCGCGCGGAACACGACCCCGCCGTGGAGCTCGAACATGCCGATGCGGACGTTGCCCTGCCGGCAGTCCTCGTCGCGGTCGAACTCGGTGCCGGGCTCGAGGCCTTCCTCGGGCACGCACTCGCCGTAGGAGCCCATGCCGCTGATGAAGCTCTCCACCTGGTCGACCGCACCGGTGGCCCGTCCCACGTTCCACAGCAGCACGGTGGCCACCAGCAGCGCGAAGAACAGGCAGATGTAGAGGAGGCCGGCCAGCTTGACCACCGACCACAGGCTCAGGTGCCGCAGGCGATGGGTGACGTGGCGCGGCTCGCCGGGCTCGGCGGCGCGTCGACGCCCCGGGCGAGGGGGCTGGTCGTACACCAGCCGGTCGTCACTCGGCGGCAACGTCGGCGCCGGTGGGACGACGATCGGGGGACCGTCGCCGAAGCCCGGTGGGCTCACCTTCTCGGTGCGATCCACGGGCTCGACAGTGCCGACATCCACCTCCTCGGTGAACGTCGTGGAGCCATTGCGCTCGTGTCCGTTCCCGCCGGCCTGCTTGTGGGGCGTAGGTGCCTCGGGCCGATCGACCGACATCGGCGGGATTCTACGGCACGAGCCCGCCGGAGACGCCGCGCGTGCATTATCGACACACTTCGAAATGCACCGGATCGGTGCGCGGCATCGGCTGGCACAGCCCCGCGGCGCCTGCCACCGCCAGCAATCGGGGCACGAAACCGCGGGGAACGTCGACCGCCCGACCCGTCTCGTGGTGCGACGTGCCGGGTCTCGCCACCGGATACCGGTTGGTCGATCGCCGGTCCCACAGCGCCTGCTGCTGGGCCCGGGAGCGGAGACCGGAGGCGATGGGGACCGGTGTGCCGAGCAGCCGGTCGGCCCGTTCGAGGGCAGCCGACAGGTCCGGCGACAGTCCGGCCCGCTTGCCGGACCCCGTCGTGGGGCCGCCGGCGAAGGCGCGCGTCGGTGGCGCGACCTCCGGGATCCGTCGGGCTCGGGCGTAAGCGTCGATCCGCCCCACCACCACCTGGACCAGCACCGCGCCGTCGACCACGTCGTAGCGCCGCACCTCGCCATGGTTCGCCGCGGCCACCTCGCGCGCCGTCTGCTCGCCCTCGGCCGCGCCCGCCAGGGCCGCGGCGTCGGCGGCCGTGCGGGCCTGGGCCCGGTCGACCAGCCCGCGCCCCAACGTCGCCAGCGCCACGAGCAGCACCGCCAACAGAGCCAGGCCCGTGGTCGACAGGATCGTCACCTGGCCACGGTCGTCGTCGTGTTCCATCTCATCCTCCCCTACGTGGGACTCGGTGTGTGAGGGAGGACGTCGCCGTCCTGCCGAGCCCCGCGCCGCGGGGAGGTGCCGGCCGTCAGTCGTCGGTGACGAAGACCGGTGCGACGGCAGCCACGCTCTGGCCGTCGTCGAGGTTCATGATGCGCACGCCGGTGGCATCACGACCCTGAGAGGAGACGTTGCGCACCGGGGTGCGGATCAAGGTGCCGGACGAGGAGATCAGCATGATCTCCGTCTCCAGCTCGACCATGAAGGCGGCCACGACCTTGCCCTTGCGGGCGGTCAGCTTGATGCCCCTCACGCCCTGGCCACCGCGGCCCTGGACGTTGAAGCGGTCGAGCTGCGTGCGCTTGCCGTAGCCGGCGTCGGTGACCAGGAGCAGCGCCACGTCGGGCCGCGACACGCTGCACGACACGACCTCGTCACCCGACTTCAGCTTCATGCCCCGCACGCCGGCAGCAGCACGGCCCATGGCGCGGACCTCGTCCTCGCTGAAGCGAATGGCCATGCCGGACTGCGACACCATGAAGATGTCCTGGCCTCCGTCGGTGGGGAGCACCCCCACGAGCTCGTCGCCGTCGCGCAGGTTGATGGCGATGAGGCCGGTGCGCAGCGACGAGTCGTACTCGTTGAACCGGGTCTTCTTGACCTGGCCCTTCCGGGTGGCGAAGAACAGGAAGCGGTTCGTCTCGTAGTCGCGGGTGTCGACGATCGCCTGGATGTGCTCGCCCGGCTGCAGCGCCAGCAGGTTGACGATGGCGGTGCCGCGAGCCGTGCGGTCCTTCTTGGGGATCTCGTGCGCCTTGAGCCGGTACACCCGCCCCTTGTTCGAGAAGAACAACAGGTACGCGTGCGCGGTGGTGGTGAGGATCTGGGTGACGTAGTCGTCGTCGCGCAGCTTGGCGCCGGCGATGCCCCGGCCACCACGGCCCTGGGCCCGGAAGCTCTCGGAGATGACGGCCTTGACGTACCCGCGGGACGACATGGTGACGACGAGCTCCTCGTCGTCGATCAGGTCTTCCAGGTCGAGCTCGCCGGCGTCGAACGTGATCTGCGAGCGGCGCGCGTCGGCGTACTTGTCCTTGATCGCCAGCATCTCGGTGCGGATGACGCCCCGCAGCAGCGCCTCGTCGGCGAGGATCGCCTCGAGGCCGCGGATGGTGTCGCGCAGACCCTCGAGCTCGGTCTCCAGGTCGACCCGGGCCAGCCGGGTGAGCTGGCCGAGCTGCAGGTCGAGGATGTGGTTCGCCTGGACCTCGGTGAACTCGAACGGCTCGGCCATCAGGCGCGCCCGCGCCTCGGCCCGGTTCTCCGACGAACGCACCAGGGCGATGATCTCGTCGATGACGTTGATGGCCTTGAGCAGGCCCTCGATGATGTGCGCCCGGTCCAGGGCCTTGCGCAGGCGGAACTCGGACCGGCGGCGCACGACGTCGACCTGGTGGTCGACGTAGGCCTGCAGGGCCTGGTCGAGGCTCAGGGTGCGAGGCACGCCGTCGACCAGGGCCACCATGTTCACCGCGAAGTTCGTCTGCAGCGGGGTGTGCTTGTAGAGGTTGTTGAGGATGACCAACCCCGGCGCGTCGCGCTTGAGCTCGATCACCAGGCGGGTCTTGCCCTTGGCCGACTCGTCGTTGACGTCGGCGACGCCCTCGAGCTGACGGGTCTCGACCAGCTCCTTGATCTTCGACGCGGTGGACGCGATCGACGTCTGGTAGGGCATTTCGGTGACGATGATGCGGTCGCGCTGACGGCCGGTGCCCTCTTCGATCTCGGCGACGGCCCGCAGCTTTATCGAGCCCTTGCCGGTGCGGTAGGCGTCGATGATCCCCTGGCGGCCCATGATCAGCGCGCCCGTCGGGAAGTCGGGGCCCTTGACGAACTGCATCAGCTCGTCGGCGGTGGAGCCCGGGTTCTCGAGCAGGTGGACCGTGGCGTCGATGACCTCGCCCAGGTTGTGGGGCGGGATGTTGGTGGCCATGCCCACCGCGATGCCCTGGCTGCCGTTCACCAGCAGGTTGGGGAAGCGGGCCGGCAGGACCGTCGGCTCCTCGGTCTCTCCCGAGTAGTTGTCCTGGAAGTCGACGGTCTCCTCGTCGATGCCGTCGAGCATCGTCATGGAGATGGGAGCGAGCCGGCATTCGGTGTAGCGCTCGGCCGCGGGACCGAAGTCGGGCGACCCGAAGTTGCCGTGGCCCGACACCAGCGGGTGCCGCAGCGAGAAGTCCTGCGCCATGCGGACCAGCGCGTCGTAGATCGACGAGTTGCCGTGCGGGTGGAAGTGGCCCATCACGTGGCCGGTGATCCGGGCGCACTTGAGGAAGCTGCGATCCGGACGGGCGCCGATGTCGTGCATGCCCCAGAGCACGCGCCGGTGGACCGGCTTCAGGCCGTCACGGGCGTCGGGCAGCGCCCGCGCCGTGATGACCGACATCGCGTAGTCCAGGAAGTCGCGCTCCATCTCCTCCTGGATCTCGACCGGCTCGATGCCCACCACGGGGCCACCGATGCCGGTGCCGTTCTCGTCGCCGTTCGTGGGGTCGCTCATCTAGCTGTGTCTCACTGCTCTCAGATGTCGATGAAGCGCACGTCGCGTGCGTTCGTCTGGATGAAGTGCTTGCGGAGCTCGACGTCCTCGCCCATGAGGACCGACATCACCTCGTCGGCCAGAGCGGCCTGCTCGACGCTCACCTGCAGCAGCGTGCGGTGCTCGCGCTCCATGGTGGTGACGCCCAGCTCGTCGGCGTCCATCTCGCCGAGGCCCTTGAGCCGACCGAACTCCTTCTTGTGGTTCGGGTGCTCGGCCAGGAACCGCTCCTTGGCGCTGTCGTCCTTGAGGTACACCTTCTCCTTGCCGACCTCGGTGGAGTACAGCGGTGGCTGGGCGATGTAGACGTTGCCGTTCTCCACCAGCGCCCGCATCTGCCGGAAGAAGAAGGTGAGCAGCAGCGTGCGGATGTGCGCTCCGTCGACGTCGGCGTCGGTGAGCAGCACGACCTTGTCGTAGCGCCGCTTCTCGACGTCGAAGTCCTCGCCGATGCCGGCGCCGATCGCCGAGATCAGCGTCTGCACCTCGAGGTTCTTCAGCATCTTGTCGAGGCGGGCCCGCTCGACGTTGAGGATCTTGCCCCGGATGGGGAGGATCGCCTGGGTGGCCGGGTCTCGCGCCGACACGGCGGAGCCGCCGGCCGAGTCGCCCTCGACGATGAAGATCTCGCGCTCCTCGCGGTTCTTCGAGTAGCAGTCCTTGAGCTTGTCGGGCATGCCGGCGCCGTCGAGCAGCGTCTTGTTGCGGATGACGTCGCGCGCCTTCTTGGCGGCGTCGCGGGCGTGCGCCGCGGAGATCGCCTTCTTGACGACCTTGTTGGCCTCAGTGGGGTTCTCCCCCAGCCAGTCGCCCAGCTTCTCGTTGGTGGCCTTCTGCACCAGCGTCTTCATGCTGGTGTTGCCGAGCTTGGCCTTGGTCTGGCCCTCGAACTGCGGGTCGCGCAGACGGACCGAGATGATCGCGGTGATGCCCTCGCGGATGTCCTCGCCCTGGAGGTTCGGATCCTTCTCCTTGAGGAGGTTCTTGGCCCGGGCGTACTTGTTGACCGCAGTGGTGAGAGCCGCCTTGAAGCCCTCGACGTGCGTGCCGCCCTCGGAGGTGTTGATGCCGTTGGCGAAGCTGTGGATGCCGTCGGCGTTGTAGCCGGTGTTCCACTGGAACGCGGCCTCGACCTCGGAGTCCTTGTCGGCGTCGGTGTAGAAGCCGACCTTGGAGAACAGGCTCTCCTTCGTCTGGTTGATGTGCTTGACGAAGTCGACGATGCCGCCGGAGTACTTGTAGGTGACCAGCTCGTTGTTGTGGTCGGGCCGCTCGTCCTTGAAGCGGATCTCCAGGCCCCGGTTGAGGAACGCCATCATCTGCAGCCGCTCGACGATGGTGCGGGCCGAGAAGTCGACGGTCTCGAAGATCGTGCCGTCGGGCCAGAACGTGACTGTGGTGCCGTGGCTGGGCTCGCCCTTGCCGTTGCTGGGCGACGGCCCCGTGCTGCGGAGCTTGCCCTGCGGCGTGCCACCATCGGCGAACTTCATCACGTAGTGCTTGCCACCGCGGTCGACCTCGACCACCAGCTGGCGCGACAGGGCGTTGACCACCGATACACCCACGCCGTGCAGGCCGCCGGAGACCTTGTAGCCGTCGCCGCCGAACTTGCCGCCGCCGTGGAGCTTGGTGAGGGCGATCTCGACGCCGGAGATCTTGTGGACCGGGTGGATGTCGGTGGGGATGCCGCGGCCGTTGTCGACCACGCGGCAACCACCGTCGGCGAGCAAGGTGATGTCGATGCGGGTGCAGTAGCCCGCCATCGCCTCGTCGACCGAGTTGTCGACGACCTCCCAGACGCAGTGGTGCAGACCCGTCGCGCCCGTGGAACCGATGTACATGCCCGGCCTCTTGCGGACCGGCTCGAGGCCCTCGAGGACCTGCATGTCCTTGGCCCCGTAAGAGGTGCTTCCCTGCGCCAAGACGCGACCCTTTCAGCGAACCCCGACAGACGGTGCGTTCGACCGGATCTGCTTCGAGATCTCCTGATCAGAACCGCACATCACAACGGATGCAGCCTACCAGAGAACAGGCCCCAAACCCTGGATGCCAGGCGCGTTGATCAGGCTCTTCGCGGTGTTCGGCGGGGTGGCCGGGGCCCGCGGCGCACCTGTGCCACGCGGGTGTCGATCCGGGTGATCCGGCGCTCACCGGAGAGCTGCGCCAGACGGTCGACGAGCTCGCTCTGGAGATAGCGGACGTGGGTGGCGATGGCCGGTTCGTCGCAGCTCACCACCAGCGTCTCGCCGTCGATGCGGACGGGCACCGTGCGGGCGGCCATCGAGTCGCCGACGACCTCGCCCCACCGCTCGAACAGCAGCTCGACGCCGGCGACCGACGGGGTTCCCATCGAACGCAGCGTGCGGTCGAGCATGTCGCCCACCCGGGACGGAGCGGGGCCCTTGCCGGGCAGCGGTCGCCAACGGGGCAGGGCACCGGTCGGCTCGACAGCAGTCACGCCCCCAGTCAAGCACCCCGGCACCACCCGGGCCCGTCACCCACCGGGGCGAGGAAGCACCGCGCCCGCCGGTCAGCCGGCGCTCAGCGGGGGCGGATGGTGCCGCCGACGATCTCCAGCACCTCGTCGGGCTCGGCCCCCGGCGGCAGCACGCCGGCGGTGGTCAACAGCACCTGGCCCGCAGGCAGGTTGGCGAGCAGCGCTGCGCTCCGGTCCGGGTCGAGCTCGCTGAACACGTCGTCGAGCAACAGCACCGGGGCGCTGCCGGCCTCCTCGGCCACGACCCTGTGCGCCGCCAGCCGCAGCGCCAGCGCCAGCGTCCGCTGCTCCCCCTGGCTGCACTGCGTGCGCGACGGGAAGCCCCCGATCGACAGCTCGAGGTCGTCGCGGTGGGGTCCGACCGTGCACACCCCCCGCCGCAGATCGTCGCGCCGGGCGTCGACCAGCGCCTGGGCGAGCCCCCGGTCGCGCCAGTCCGAGCTGTAGCGAGCCTCGACCTCGGCTGGACGTCGAGCCAGGACGTCGTAGGTCTCCGCCAGGACCGGCCGCATCCGGTCGACCAGGTCGACCCGCGCCGCGGCCAGGGCCTCGCCCGCCTCGGCCAGCTTCGTGTCCCACACGTCGAGCGTGAACACCGCCGACTCGTCGAGGTGGCCGCCACTCTGCTTCAGCAGCGACGAGCGCTGGCGTAGAACCCGGTCGAGCTCGGTGCGCAGCGCGTCGTGGCGCGGGTGCAGCGCCACCAGCGCGTCGTCGAGGAAGCGCCGCCGCTCCCCCGGGCTGCCCTTCACCACCACGAGGTCGTCGGGCGTGAACACCGTGACCCGCAGAGCGCCCAGCAGGTCACGGGAGCGACGCAGCGGCTGCCGGTTGACCTGCACCCGGTTGCGGCCGCTGCGGGCCAGCTGCGCCTCGATCAGCAGGCTCCGGTCCTCCCGCACGGCCTCGGCGCGGATCACCGCGGTCGGCGCGCCCTGGCGGACCATCGCGTCGACCGGCGCGCCCCGGAACGACGACAGGGTCGCCAGCCAGGCCAGCGCCTCCATGAGGTTCGTCTTGCCGGCGCCGTTGTGGCCCACCAGAGCGGTGAACCCCGGCACCAGCTTCAGCTCGGTCTTCTCGTAGCTGCGGAAGTCGTCCAGCCACAGCGCGGAGACGAGCACGGACGATCGCTTCCGACGCCCGGCGCGGGGTCAGCTGACCCGGACGGGCATCAGCAGGTAGAGGAACTCCGGGTGCTCCGGGCTGCGCACGGTGGCCGGCTTGAGGGCGTCGACGGTCTCGACGATCACCTCGTCACCCGTCATCACCTCGACGCCCTGCAGCAGGTAGTCGGGGTTGAACGCCGCCACCAGCTCGCCGCCCTCGAACTTGGCGTCGAGCGACTCGTGGGCCTGGCCGACGTCCTGGGTGACCGCCACCAGCTCCAAACCCTCACTCGACATCGAGAGTCGCACCGGCGTGGCCTCGCGGGCGAGCAGCTTCACGCGGCGCACGCCCTCGAGCAGCGACTCGCGGCCGACGGTCAGCTTGTTGGGGTGGCCCTTGGGGATCAGGCCCCGGTACGGCGGGAAGTCGCCCTCGATGAGCACTGTGGTGAGCCGCACGTTGCCGGCCTCGAAGCTGGCGTCGCGCTCGCCCAGCCGCAGCGTGAGCTCCTTCGAGTCGCCGAGGATCTTGGTGAGGTCGTTGAGGGCACGCGACGGCACCAGCACCGACTGGCCCTCGGACAGCAGCGACGTACCGGGCAGGTCGCGCACCGCCAGCCGGTAGGAGTCGGTCGCCACGAGCCGCAGGCCGCCCTCCTCGGCCGCCAGGAGCACACCGGTCAGGATCGGCCGGGCATCGTCGCTGGAGGCCGCAGGGACCACCTGGCGCAGCGCGCCCAGGAACTCGTCGGCGTCGAGCGTCATCGGCTCGCCGGCCGGCTCCGGGTAGCGGGGGAACTCGTCGGCGGGCAGCACCCGCAAGGAGAACTCGGAGCGCTGGGCGGTGATGCGGGCCAGCTCGTCGTCGATGGACACCTCGACCGCCCCCGCGGGGAGGGCCTTGACGACATCGGACACGAGGCGGGCGGGCAGCACGGCCACACCGTCGGTGTCGCCGGAGACGCCCTCGCTGATCGTGACCGAGATCGTGAGCTCGAGGTCGTGGCCCGTCAGGGTGAGGTTGCCCTGGCTCAGCTCTGTGCGGATGCCGGCCAGTACCGGCGATGCCCCGCCCCGGTTCGCCGTGGCACGGACCGCGGTGCCGAGGGCTTCGACCAGAACGTCTCGCTCGCATCGGAACTTCACGCCGCCGCTCACTTTCTCTGTCGTTCTTTTGGATATCTAACTAGAGGCAGTAGTAGGGGCTGTGGATTGTGGACGACCGACAGTTGTCCCAGGCCACACGGACGATGGTCGTCCCCTGTTCGTCCCCAGGCTCCCACAGCCACAGCGGCTCGTGTGTGACCGGGTGGGGATGGAGCAGACATTGTCCACCGTCTGACCGACGTGTTCCACAGCTCTTCCGGAGGTTTGTCCACGGGCCACCCGGACGGCGGTCACCGGCCCTGGCGCACCCGCTGCATCAGCAACGTGACCTGATCGTAGATCTGCCGGTCCTTGGGCATGAGCCCACCGATCTTCTCCACGGCGTGCATGACCGTGGTGTGGTCGCGGCCCCCGAAGACCCGGGCGATGTTGGGGTACGACAGCTCGGTGAGCTCCCGCATGACGTACATGGCGATCTGGCGCGCCGTCACCAGCGGCCGCTGCCGGTGCTTGGAGATGATCTCGTCGATGCTGAAGCCGAACAGCTCCGCGGTCTCGTCGAGGATCAGCTGCGGGGTGATGGGGCGGGGCTGATCCTGGGTCATCAGGTCGGCCAGCACCTGCTTGGCCCGGTCGACGGTGAGCGGCTCGTGGGTGAGGCTCGCGAACGCGGACACCCGGATGAGCGCACCTTCCAGCACCCGGATGTTGTCGGTGATGTGCGTGGCGATGAACTCGAGCACGTCGGCGGGGATGCCGGTGGCGTCGAGGTCGGCCTTCTTGCGGAGGATGGCGAGGCGGGTCTCCAGCTCGGGCGGCTGGATGTCGGTCATCAACCCCTGCTTGAACCGGCTCCGCAGGCGGTCCTCGATGCCGATCTGGTCGGGCGGCCGGTCCGACGACAGCACGATCTGGCGGCTGGTCTGGTGGAGGTGGTTGAAGGTGTGGAAGAACTCCTCGACCGTCTCCTGCTTGCCCTCGAAGAACTGCACGTCGTCGACCAGCAGCACGTCGATGTCGCGGTAGCGGCGCTTGAAGGCGTCACGGCTGTCGGAGTGCATCGAGTCGATGAACTCGTTGAGGAACGTCTCCGAGGTGACGTAGCGCACCCGGTGTGTCGGGTAGTTGTCGTTGACGTAGCTGGCGATGGCCTGGAGCAGGTGGGTCTTGCCGAGGCCGGCGTCGCCGTAGACGAACAGCGGGTTGAACTTGCGGGCGGGCATCTCCGCCACCGACTGGGCGGCCGCGTGGGCGAAGCGGTTGGACCCCCCGATCACGAAGCTCTCGAACGTGTAGCGAGGGTTGAGCTCGATGTCGTCGTCGCGTCGCATGATCCCGTCGTTGCGAGGGTTCATCGGCGACGACGCGTTGGAGGCGGAGCCGGGAACGACGGTGAGCGGGAGCTGCAGGGCGGGAAGGGCGGGGCCCGGCGCCGGCGTCTCGACCCACCACGGCTTCGGCGGCTCGGCGTCGTAGAGCTGCAGGCGGAGCTTGGCGTGGGGTTGCCCCGCCTCCTCCAGGGCGTCGAGGACCAGGCCGAGGTAGCGGCCCTCGATGCGATCCTTCGCCAGGGTGCTGGTCACACCGAGGGTCAGCGTGTGGCCGTCGTAGTCGACGGGTTGCACGGCGGCGAAGGCGGCGGCCCATACGACCTCGGACACCTGGGCACGGAGCAGCTCGGCGCAGGTGTCCCACAGGCGGTGCGCTTCGCTGGTCACGGTGCGTCGATTCTCCTTTGACCCCGCTGTTTCCACAGAACTGTCCACACAATGTGGATAGGTGGACAAGTGGTTGACCCTTGCTGAGGCCGACTCGTAGGGATAGGTCCAGGCTGAGCCGGTTCGGTAAGGAGAATCGGCAGTTCCGCCGCCGATCACAGACCCGTCGCTGGCGGCGGGGAGCGGCCAACTTACCACTGGGGTCTCGGGCGGGTGCAATGTCTGTCCACAGCCTGGGGATGCGGAGCGTGGTCGCTATTGTGGATCGTCCCCGTCCGAAATTGCTGCTGCACGGGGCGTGCCTCTACCGTGGCCGCGGCACCGGCGCGCGGTGTCGTTCGCAGCGCGTCGTGACGAGTTGTAGCAAGTTCGGTGTTCCCCCGCCGCGGCCCTTGTCGGCTTCGCAGCTAGGTGAGGTGGCCCGCGTGCTCCAGGAGGCAACAGGTGAAGCGCACGTTCCAACCCAACAACCGTCGTCGAGCGCGACGTCACGGATTCCGGCTCCGCATGCGGACGCGCGCTGGTCGCGCGGTCGTGCGGGCGCGCCGGCAGAGAGGTCGTGCCCGCCTGTCGGCATGATCTGGCGGGTGCGTGACCGTGGAACTTTCGAGGCACTGCGTTGGAGCGGACGGCGAGCCCGTCGCGGGCCCGTGACGGTCACGTTCCTTCCCGCGGGCCCCGAGTCGTCGACGCGCGTCGCCTACGGCGTCTCCCGCAAGGTCGGCAACGCCGTCATCCGCAACCGCACGCGGCGCCGCCTGCGTGCGGTCATGCAGCACCTCGACGCCTCCCCCGACGGGCTCAGACCGGGCACCTACCTGGTGACGACCCGTCCCGACGTCGTCGACGTCGACTACGACCGCCTGGCCGAGCTCGTCGCATCGGCCTGTGCCGAGAGCTCGGGGCCACCGGCGGGGACGTCGGCACGATGAGCCCGGCGGCATGGGGGCTGACCCGCCTCGTGCGTGGCTACCAGGCCGTCACCGCCCGTC
Organism: Acidimicrobiales bacterium; assembly: GCA_035316325.1. Classification (NCBI taxonomy): domain Bacteria; kingdom Bacillati; phylum Actinomycetota; class Acidimicrobiia; order Acidimicrobiales; species Acidimicrobiales bacterium. The sequence continues at coordinate 5,229 of DATHJB010000232.1, read as the reverse complement.
GCCCGTCGCCATGCCGCTATGACCCGACCTGCTCCAGCTACGCGTTGGAAGCCCTCGCCCGACATGGCGCCGTCCGCGGTGGTTGGCTGACGGTCCGACGTCTGTCCCGCTGCCATCCCTGGGGTGGCCATGGCTGGGACCCCGTTCCACAAGGAAAGCACCAGTAAATGTTGGACAGCCTGTTCGAGCTGATCTCGTCGCTGCTGAGCGCCATCTACTCGGTGGTGCCGAACTACGCGATCGCGATCGCCCTGCTCACCTGCGTTGCGATGGTCATCACGACCCCGCTGACGCTGAAGAGCACCCGCTCGATGATCGAGATGCAGCGCCTCCAGCCGCAGATCCGCAAGCTGCAGGCGCAGTACAAGGACGACCGGCAGAAGCTCAACGAAGAGATGATGAGCTTCTACCGGGAGAACGAGATCAACCCGGTGGGCGGTTGCCTGCCGATGTTGATCCAGATGCCGGTGTTCTCGATCCTCTACTGGGTCGTGCGCGGCCTCACCAACCAGGCCCGCTGGGGCGGCTTCCAGGACGTGCTGGTGGGCCACGGGATGGACCCCGACATCAACCGCGGGTTCGACCCCAAGTACCTCAACCACTCGTCGGATCTCTACAACTCGCTGCTGGGCAAGACCCACATGTCGAGCTTCGGGGTCGACCTGGCCATCTCCCCCAGCCAGGCCCTGCAGGAGGGCTTCCTCACCGCCCTGCCGTACCTGCTGGCCCTGGCCGTGATCGCCGTGCTGGCGTGGTACCAGCAGCGGCAGATCATGGGCCGGAACAAGCACACCGAGGTCACCGATCAGCAGAAGATGATGATGCGGATCGGCCCGGCGTTCCAGATCTTCTTCGCCTTCGTCAGCCCGGCCGCGGTGGGGATCTACTTCCTCGTGTCGACCAGCTGGCGAGTGGCCCAGCAGTACTACATCACCCAGACCCTCTACGGTGGTGAGGACTCCGCCGGCGTGCAGGCCCAGAAGGCCATGGCCGAGGCTCGCGCCGAGCGGAAGAAGCAAGGCGCCTCGAACGGTGCCGCCCGTGCCAAGGGCGCCGGCGGGCAACGAGGCGCTGCCAAGGAAGCCAAGTCGGGAGTCGCGAGCTCGTCGTCCAACGGTGCACGGTCGACCGCATCCGACAAGGACTCCACCGGATCCAAAGCGCAGACCACGACGTCGGGCGCCGCTCGCAGCGGCTCGCCACAACCCCGGTCGCGCAAGAAGAGGAAGAGGAAGTGATCGTTCGTGGAATGGGTCGAGACGACGGGCAAGACCGTCGCCGAAGCGCTGGATTCCGCCCTCGACCAGCTCGGAGTCGACGAGCAGGAGGCCGAGTTCGAGGTGCTCGAGGAGGCGCAGCGGGGCCTGTTCGGCCGCCTGCGCGGTGAGACGCGCATACGCGCGCGTGTTCGCCCCGTCGCCCCCCGTCCGAAGGCCGAGCGCCGGGAACGACGTCGTCGCACTGGCGAAGGCCGTCCGGGTCAGGGCCGAGGGACCGGCGGTGGTCGACGAGGTGAGAGCGGAACCAAGTCGAACGGCCGGCGCGAGGCGTCGAACGGGAGCCGTCGTGCTGACGGTGGAGGACGGAGCACGTCGTCGGACGCGGCTGTGGAACCGAGCACTGCGTCGACGGAGGGGTCGGCGGACGAGGATGGCGGTACCTCGGATGCACAGAAGCGTCGGCGCCGCCGCGGCGGTCGAGGCGGTGGAGCGAGCAGAACGGGAGCAGTTGTGTCCACAGAGGATCGTGACGGAGACGAGGGAGTCGGGCGATCTTCACTCGACGTCGAGGCTCAGCGAGCCGCCGTGGAGGAGTTCCTCGGCGGCTTGGTGACGGCGTTCGGTCGTCCGGAGGCCGAGGTGTCGGTCGCGGTCGTGGACGACGACGTGGCCACCCTCGAGGCCGACGTGTCGGGCGAGGAGCTCGGCCTCCTCGTGGGACCGAAGGGCCAGACGCTCCAGGCGGTGCAGGAGCTCATCCGGAGCATGGTGCAGCGCCGCTTCGTCGGCGAGTCGCACGCCCGGGTGCGGATCGACATCGCCGGCTACCGGCTGCGTCGCCGCGAGGCGCTCGAGCGCTTCACCCAGCGGATCGCCGACGAGGTGCTGGAGAGCGGCCGTGCCAAGGCGCTCGACCCGATGCTCGCCGGTGACCGGAAGGTCGTGCACGATACGGCCAACGAGATCGAGGGGATCAGCACCCGCTCGGAGGGGGAAGACCCCTCTCGCCGGGTGATCATCCAGCCGGTCTAGTTCTTCTTCATTCGGAGAGGGTGCGTCTCGCAGGGCGCACCCTCTCTTTGTTTTTCGTGCGAGCATGCGGGCGATGCCGGAGACGACGACCCTCGAGACCGTGCTGCTCGACGCCCAGCGCCGGGGCTGGATCGGTGCCGGGCCGCTGCCACGGGCGATCGCCCACGCCTCGGGCTTCGCCGAGGGCCCGGTCCCGGCGCCGTCATCGTTCGCCGACCTGGGCAGCGGCGGCGGGTTGCCGGGCCTGGTGCTGGCTGTGGCGTGGCCCGAGGCTCGGGCCGTGCTCATCGAGGGGAGCGCCACCCGAGCGGGCTTCCTGGTCGATGCCGTCGAGTCGCTGGGCCTGATCGACCGCTGCACCGTGGTTGCCGTGCGGGCCGAGGAAGCCGGCCGCCGCCCGGAGCTCCGCTCGTCGTTCGACGTCGTGGTCGCCCGTGGCTTCGGGGCCCCAGCCGTCACGGCCGAGTGCGCTGCTCCCCTGCTCCGAGTCGGCGGCCACGTCCTCGTCAGCGAACCCCCGGACGACACGGCCCGCTGGCCCGAGGACGGCTTGGCCCCCTTGGGCCTGTCCCCCACCGAGCGCTGGTCCACCGACTTCCACTACCAGTCGCTCCTCCAGGTGTCCCTCTGCCCCGCTCGCTACCCCCGCCGCGTCGGCATCCCCACGAAGCGCCCCCTCTTCTAACTGCCAGCGGAGGCCCGCCGTCACCAGCTCAGTGGCCGAGTGCGTTCGTTGGCGCCCCGCCATGAGGCCCGACCAGGAGCGACGCACCCAGTCGGACCCGCCCACAGCACGGTCCTGATGGCCCGCCCCGAGCCTCAGCGACAGAGGCTCGAGCCCGGACAAGCCGAGCGCCCTGGCCGCCATCGGCACCGTCAGGGCTGCCCGACGGACGCCCTGGCCCTGGCCCTGGCCTGCCCCGAACTCACGAAGCAGGGGAACCGCTGCGATCGGGGCACGGTCGAGGCCTCGGTCCCAGGGCATGACCCTGCGTCCCCTTGCTCCGCCGATAAGTGCCCTGCCAACTGCACCGCAACCCCCGAGAGGACTCGCTCGCCCAACTGAACGGGCCAGCTCTCCAGCTAACGAGCCACGGGCGTCCAAACGAGGCCGACAGCCAGGGCCCGGCAGCCACGCGGTGCTCTGAGGCCACGCGGCCCTGTCGGCCGGATGGTGAAGCGACGGGTGCTACCGGAGGAAGGTGCTCGGCACCGTGTGAGCGTCAGGCTTTCGTCCTACCGAGGAGACGCACCATGGGGCCCGAGGTGCCCAACCGGATCGGACCTGCCGGGCTCCTCACCACGCAGCCCCTCCTGGCGTGGCCCGCTCTTGGCAGGAACCGCGTGCCCCCGGCCAGGCTCGCGATAGTCCTGCCCGTCACATCCGGGTGTCGCGCCTTCCGTCCAAGGCCGCCGGACGAATAGCCAGTTCGCGGGCCTCCTGCCGGCACCACGAGGCCTCAGCGGAGATGGCTGGGCACTGCCATGAACCGCACCTGTCCGCCTGTTTGTTCCACGTGGAACGTGTGAAACTCCTGGTCAGCGGGCTGGACGTGCTCAACAGGGTGTTGGAACGGCCCGGTGAGAGAGTTCTGTCAGCCCCGTCCAGGTCAGAGCCGGTGCTCTTTCGGGCCGGCTCTTCTGCTGTCGTCGTATAGAGGTCGAAGGCCGCTGATAGCTGGGTCCGACTGGGAGGCTGCGCGCGGGGGATGGCGGTCAGCCGTCTGGCCGGTTGGCCGGAAGGCAGTCGTCGCCTGATAGAGCGGCGGGGTGCGGGAATCGGAGGCCGGGGTGGGCTCGGAGACCCTGGGTCGGTTACGGAAGGGCTGCCTGTCCGAGGAGCGCCGGGTCGTGGTCCTGCAGGACTGCTCGGCGTGGCTGGGGTAGTGGTTGACTCGAGCTGGTCAGGTCCCCCCTCCTGGCCACTGGCCAGCGGTTCGAATCAGTTCAGTGGGCTCCAGTGAGGTCGCCGCGGCCAGGCGCGCTGATCGGGCCTGCCGGAGGTGCGACCGGGTCGTTGTGGCCCGTAGGCTTGTTCAGCTTGGAGGAGTAGGGGACCTGCTGTGTTCGCGGGCACGCCGGCCAGGCCTGAGTCATCACCGTGGATCAACCCACCTCGCTTCTGGCGAAAGGGGTTGGCGTGGTCGGGGGCGACCGGACGAGTCGCCGTGGCCTGACCCGTCGGTGGGGTCATGTGTAGCGACTGCCCTGGCTTGGTTCGGAGGTACCCGACTTCAAGGGGCTCGGGGTCTGGAGACGAGGCCGGTCGGTGGCCCGGGCTGGCGCCTACTTGCGGGCGAGCTCAGACCCAGCAGAGTCCTGGCTGGGTGGCGGCTTGTGGAGCTGCCTGGTTCCGGCTGGGGGCCGGGCAGCTCCCATCCCGGAGCCTTGGCGAATGTCCAGATCAGGGCCTCGATCGAAGGTGGGCAGCCTGCTGACCAGGACATTCGCATGTTCCACGTGGAACACGATGAAGCCGCGGCGACGTCCAATTCGGGCACCAGCTCGGAGGGCCGGGCCCTCTGACCACGGATCTGGGATGTTCCAAGCACGTGCGTCGGACAGGTCCGCCTTGTCTCGTTCTCCGGTGCTGCGCTGCGGGGACCCCCCGCCGTCGGGCTGGTCGTCGGCCGCCGATGCCGGACTAAGGGGCATTGCCTTAAGGCCAGGAACTCCTGGCTTCTACGTCGAACGTCCGGGAGGGCAGTCGCGGCAACAGCTGGTGGACGACGGGCTCGAACTGGTAGCAGCCCAGGGTCGGTGGCGGGGTCGCCATGCCCCGACCAGAGCGCCGGTGGTCAGGGCCTTGTGGTGTTCCACGTGGAACGTTGGGGAGGGCAGTCGAGGAACCCGGCCTCCTGGTGGATGTGGTCTCCGGCCGGCAGCAATTCTGGGGTGGGTTCGCGGGGGTCGCAGCGCCCTGACCAGGGTGCTGGTGGAGCACAGGGTGCTGGGGGATGAGGGGTGCTCGATGTGG
>DATHJB010000231.1 GCA_035316325.1 Acidimicrobiales bacterium | reverse complement strand
AACACCGACGGCGGACGAGCCACAACAACCCCCTGCGATCAACGACAGCAACCACGCCATCGTGACCCCACCATCCGCCCCCGACGCGGACCCGGTTACCTGCGGCTACTTCAGCGACACCCCACTAGACAGCGGCCATTGCCTCGCGACCTGTCGTAGGTTCACAGCCTTAAGCCGCTGATCGGCCCACGTCCTGTGACCCTGCGGCATGCCTCTTCGACTACAAGTAGCCACCGAGGGCCCGCGCGGCGCCTCGGGTTGACGGCGCTGCCGAATTTGGCTCTGTCAGATCAAGAGCGCCGGCTGCGACGGTGTCTGGCCGTCGCAGCCGGCGTCTGCCTGACGGCCCGGCCGACACTCCGGCCAACGCACACGCTGACGCCCGACCTGCTAGTGGGCTGTCGCGAAACGTTCCGCCGGTAACTGTCTTCAGGCGACTCTGCGGCGGTTCTCGAACTCAAGGATCCGGGGGTCGTGGTGGTCGCGGTTGCGGCGGCGGATGTAGGCCTGGCTGGCCTTCGAGAACTCCGACCAGTCCGTGTAGTCGCTGCCGTTGATGACGAACTCGACGTAGGCCCAGAAGTGGCACTCGATGCGGTTGAGATGACTGGCGTTGGTCGGTGTCGGCAAGAGGCCGACGTTGCTCTCGATCGCCCACTGTCGGATCGCAGGTGTCCAGTGCGCCGAGAGGTTGTCCATCACGACGTAGACCGTGGTCTCGGGCGGGTAGCGGCGACGAACGTCTTTGAGGAACTCGAGGATGACCTTGGCGGTCACCGATCGCTTCTCAAGGCGGCCCCAGAACCGGTCAGCGCCCACGTCATAGGCCCCCAACAGCTTCCGGGTCCCGTGGTTGCGGTTGTAGGTCGCCCGCTGACGATCGGGCCGACCCTGTCGGAACCACCCCCGACCCGCATGCGGTTTGAGCGAGATGGGGCCGCACTCATCGAAGGAGACCACGACCCCGTCGAGGGTGCCGGCCTCCGCGCCCTGGTAGGCGGCCAGCACCCAGTTCTTCTTGGGCTCGTAGAGCGGGTCGGTGCTCCACTTCCACGTGCGGGTTCGCTGCGCGGTGATCCCCATCGACTGAAGGACCCGGCGCAGGTGCTCCCGACTGATCGACCCGACGATGCGCCCGCGGATCAGGTAGCGACGCAGCGTCGCCAGAGACCAGCGGGTCCCAGGTTCTCCGAGCTCACGGGGACGGGCGAGAGCGATGGCACGGATCCGCCCTCGAGCGGTGTCATCGATCTTCCTCGGGCGCCCGCCCCCGATAGGAGGGCGCAACGACGCCATCCCATCAGCGTTGAACTCGCCGATCACCCGCCGCACCTGGTTCTCATCGGTCTGCAACACACGAGCGATCTCCGGTGCCGAAGACCGTGTGTCCGACGCCAGCAAGATCTGCGCCCGCAGCCGCACAGCGAAGACCTTCGAGCCCCGCGACAGCCGCCGGAGCTTCACCGCCTCTTCCGGCGACAACTCCCGCACGAACACCGACGGCGGACGAGCCACAACAACCCCCTGCGATCAACGACAGCAACCACGCCATCGTGACCCCACCATCCGCCCCCGACGCGGACCCGGTTACCTGCGGCTACTTCAGCGACACCCCACTAGACGACGACCGAGCCCGTGAGCGATCACTGATGATCCAGCTGGGCGAGGGCTCCTCGAAGGCCTTCTTTCCACTCCGTGAACACATCGCGGCTGTCTAAGAGTTGCTGCGATGATGCGAACATCCGCCTGAAGATAGGTCTCAACGTGCTTGACAGCTGTCCGGCCTCACGTATGGCATTCTGAAAACCTGCGATGCCATCCATGCCCTCGGACACTGCGGCCTCAAGTCGCGGCAGCTGTTCGAGAAGCTCGCGGGCAGCTGCTATGTCCTCTTCGTCCTGAAGCTCAGGTACACGTTCAATCAAAGCTCGCAATCCGCCGTCGACCCTCGTCAGCTGTTCGACATAGGTCTGGGAGGCTTCTTCCATCTCCGCTGTTGGTCCCTCTAATGCGCTCGCAAGACGTCGAGCTCCTGTCAGCCTTGCGGCAGAGCCCTTGCCTCTTGCTACCGCAGCTTCAATCTCAGCTGTGATTTCGCCCATCTTCTGGCTCGCGTCTTCCAGTGCTGCAGCATACACAGCTACGCTTTCGGCGAACTGAGGCATAGCCTCTTCAGCTGCTGCGACAAGCTCGATGAACCCAGGTGAGTCGCCACCAAACTCATCCGGCACGCCGGCATCAACTGCGGAGATTGAAACGGGGTGAGTCGCCGTTCGTTCGAAAGAAGCTGAAATCTGTGCGGCGAGCGTCGCAAGCTTTTCTCGAATAGCTGGTGAGTCAAGTCCCACAAAGCGTAGCTCGCGCCAATCATCGTACTGTCTCGCTGCCAGTTCAGTAGCTATCTCGTCTGACGAATCGTGTAGCCCGGGAGCATCAGAATACAATATTGGGATGATCAAGTCATCTCGATTAAGGGTTGCCTCGCGTTGCAGAAAACTCTTTACCTCATCCCGGCAGGCCGAACTCTGAAGAAACGAAGGTGTGATGATGGCCAGCAGGAAAGTTGATCCATCTATGGAGCCATGTATTGTGCGGCGCCAATTTTCGCCAACGAAGATATCTTGTATATCTTGAAAGATGGGAAAATCCTTGCCGGTCTGGAACTTGACTTCAGACGACAGTCGGCCGCGAATCTCTGTGATGCGACCCCCTTCGTGTGCGTCATCGTCATGCACATAGCTCATAAACCCCTTGAATTCCACTGCTGCTCTCCATCCGATTCAAGCTTCAAGGCTCGTACAGTACGCCCCCCGGTGAGCCGCAGAATCGTGATTGCGGGAGATATAGAGTTTCACCGAGATGGCTCACAGGTGCAGCCCCCGGAGGCAACTTTGCGCTCAGTGGCTGCTCATCAGAGGCGGTCGCCGGGGGACAGGCGCCGATGGGCTTCGCGGGCGCGTTTGGCGGCGGCGGAGCGGCCGTAGCGGTGGGCCATGGCGGTGGCACCCCCAGCCGGCCAGATAGAGCAGGTCCCTCGGAGCCGCCGGCGACACGGAACTCGTGGGTGACGATGTGGCGCCACGTGTGGGGATGCAAGCGAGGGAGCCCGACCAGCTCGCGCAGGGGCGGGCAGCATCTGGGCGACGCCCGAACCCCGGAGGGCGCCCTTCTGGCCCAGCCACAGCGCCGGCAGGTCGGCCGCCGGGTGACGGGCCCGGACGCGGACGTAGCGGGCGAACGCCTCGCCAGTCGACGCCGACGCCGGCACAACCCGCATGCCGGTCTTGCCCCGCAGGGTCAGCAGGTCGGACTGGCGGTCCCAGTCCGGGAGATGGAGCGCCACGAGCTCACCGAGGCGCGGGCCCGCGTCGTAGAGGACGCGGATGATCCCCTCGTCTTGCCGGGCGACGAAGTCCCGACCCTTGCAGGTCCCAAGAAGCGCCCGGACGTCGTCCCTGGTGGATCACTCCGGTGCCGGCGATTCGGCCGAGAGGACGTCAGCATCCTCGAAGGGGTTCGGCCTGCCGGCATCCTTCGCCCACCACGAGAAGAATGGCCGCAAGCCACGCCAGTGGATCGCGACCGTCGTCGGAGCGACGGCAGTCTGGAGCTGATCGACCCACCTGTTCACGACAGCCGCTGTGACTGCCGTAGGGTCGGTGACGTGCTTGTACTCGATCGCCTAACGCCAGAAACGCTCATACGAGCGGCGGTGGAGGGTGATCGTCTGGTCCGACCGGTTCCGGCGACGGAGGGAGCAGGCGACGTTCTCCCACCACTCCGCCAGACTGGCAGGCAAGTCTCCTGCTCTGGTCATGCTGTGCTTTGTACCTGTCCACTATCGAGGTGTTGAGATGTAGCTGCTGAGCAGGTCAGACAATCGGGGCTGTAGCTCAGTGGTTAGAGCAGGGAACTCATAATTCCTCGGTCGTGGGTTCGAACCCCACCGGCCCCACCCGGACACCTACGAGGAGGCCGCGTGACCGAGAACCCGCTCTACGGGTCGAGCACCCTGCCCTACCGCCTGCCGCCGTTCGCGGACATCCGCGACGAGCACTACCTCCCGGCGTTCGAGCGCGGGATGGCGGAGCAGCTCGCCGAGATCGACGCCATCGTCGCCGACCCCGAGCCGCCCACGTTCGCCAACACCGTGGCGGCGATCGAGCGGTCGGGGCAGCTGCTGAAGCGCGCGGCGATGGCGTTCTTCGCGGTCGCCGCGTCCGACGCCACCGACGCCGTCCGGGCGATCGAGACCGAGATCTCGCCCCGCCTCGCCGAGCACCGTGACGCCGTCTACCTCAACCGCGCCCTCTACCAACGGCTGCGTCAGGTCGACGGCGACGACGACGAGGAGTCGTGGCTGCTGGAGAAGTACCGGGTCGACTTCGTGCGGGCCGGCGCCGAGCTGGACGACGCCCAGCAGGAGCGTCTGCGGGCCATCAACCAGGAGCTGTCGCGCCTGTCGACCACGTTCCAGCAGAACCTGCTCGACGCGTCGACCGCCGAGGCGCTGGTGGTCGACGACCCGGCGCTCCTCGACGGCCTGTCCGAGAGCGATCTCAAGGCCGCCCGGCAGGACGACGGCACGTACCGGCTGCCGCTGCACAACTACACCAACCAGCCCGCGCTGGCCGAAGTGACCGACCGCGCCACCCGCCGGCGCCTCTACGAGGTGTCGACCGGGCGGGCCGTCGCCAACCGGGAGATCGCCGTCCGCATGGCGACCTTGCGGGCCGAGCACGCCGAGCTGCTCGGCTACCCCACGCACGCCGCCTACGCCGTCGCCGACCAGACCGCCAAGACCGCCGACGCCGTCGAGGAGATGCTGACCAAGCTGGTGCCGCCGACGGTCGCCAACGTCGCGCGGGAGGCGCAGGCCCTCACCGAGGAGGCCGGCTACGCGGTCGAGCCGTGGGACTGGTCGTTCTACGCCGAGCGGGTCCGCAAGGCCCGCTACGACCTGGACAGCGCCGAGATGCGCCCCTACTTCGAGCTCGACCGGGTCCTGCGCGACGGTGTCTTCTACGCCGCCGGCCGCCTCTACGGCGTGACGTTCCGGGAGCGCCCCGACCTGCACGGCTACCACCCCGACGTGACCGCCTTCGAGGTGTTCGACGAGGACGGCTCGTCGATCGGCCTGTTCCTGGTCGACCCCTACGCCCGCCCGACCAAGCGGGGCGGCGCCTGGATGAACAACCTGGTGGACCAGTCGCACCTGCTGGACGAGCTGCCGGTGGTGATGAACAACCTCAACGTGACCAAGCCGGCCGAGGGCCCGACGCTGCTCACCTGGGACGAGGTCCGCACCGCCTTCCACGAGTTCGGCCACGCCCTCCACGGCCTGTTCTCCGACGTGAACTTCCCGCGGGTGTCGGGCACCGAGGTGCCCCGCGACTTCGTGGAGTACCCGTCGCAGGTCAACGAGATGTGGGCCACGTGGCCGGAGATCCTGGCCAACTACGCCTGCCACCACGAGACCGGCGAGCCCATGCCGGCCGAGCTGGTGGAGAAGATGCAGGCGGCCGAGAAGTTCAACCAGGGCTTCGCCACGCTGGAGTACCTGGCGGCCTCGCTGCTCGACTGGGCCTGGCACACGCTGGCGCCCGGCGAGACCGTCGACGACGCCGAGGCGTTCGAGGCCCAGGCGTTGGCCGACGCCGGGGTGGCCGTCGCCCTGGTGCCACCTCGCTACCGCACCAGCTACTTCGCCCACATCTTCGCCGGTGGCTACAGCGCCGGGTACTACTCGTACATCTGGAGCGAGGTGCTCGACGCCGACAGCGTCGACTGGTTCGAGGAGAACGGCGGCCTCACCCGTGAGAACGGCGACCACTTCCGGCGCACGCTCCTGTCGCGGGGCGGCAGCGTCGACCCGATGCAGGCGTTCCGCGACTTCCGGGGCCGCGACCCTCACATCGACCCGCTGCTCAAGCGCCGGGGCCTGCTCCCCGAGGCCGGTGACGAGGGCCAGGACGACGAGGACTAGGACTAGGACACTGAGTCGAGCGCCTTCAGCATCCGCTTGATGGCGACCTGGCGGTACGACGTCTCCACCAGCTCGGTCACCTCGTCCCAGTCGACCGGGGCGGCGGTGAAATCGAGGCCGAGCCAGCCGCCCGGCCCGAAGTACGGCGGCACGTGGAAGCGGTCGTCGCCGACGAGGGCAGGTCGCTCGTCGACGTCGGGCTTGAAGACCACCGTGTAGCGCTCCTCCTCGCTGCCGGTGAACACCGCGAAGATCTTCTTGCCGGCCCGGAACGTCGGCCGGCCCCAGGCCTCGACCTCCGAGCACTCGGGCAGGGCGAGGCAGATGCGACGCAGCTCGGTGAGGTAGGGATCGACGTCGCTGTACATCCGCGGGTGCGCCATGGCCACGAACGCTACGCGCCCCAGACTCAGGGCTGCGCCGCCGAATCGCCGCCGCCCTGACCCCCGTCGGACCGGCGGCGGAGGACGACGGCGGCGCCTGCCGCCACGGCGAAGGTGAGGCCGGCGAGCGCCAGCGCCGACGGTCCGATCGGGCGGGACTCCGCGGTGGCGACAACCCGCTCGACCTCGTCGTCCGGTGCGGCCGTCGTCGTCGAGCTCGTTGTGGTCGTGGCCGGCGCGGTGGTGGTCGTCGTCGGTACGGCGGTCGTGGTGGTGGGCGGCGCCGCCGTGGTGGTGGTCGACGGCGGTGGGGGCGGTGGGGGAGCCGGGGTGCCCGAGCCGTAGAGCCGGGCGTCGGTGCGTTGCACCTGGTCGACCGCCAGGCCGACGTCGTCGATGGTGACGCTCTGGCCGTAGATGTCGGTGATCCGCACGGTGAAGGGGCCGTCGCCCGGGCCGGGGTTCTCGGCCATCCAGAAGTTGTCCTGGGTGTGGACCAGCGGCCGCCAGCCGTCGCCCGTCCGCAGCTCGAAGCTCGCCAGCGGGTTGCCGTGGTCGTCGGCCTGGATCTGCAGCCACCATCGCGACGACCCGCTCTTCACCCGGAGCGTGATCGGCTCCGCGACCGGCGGGTTGCGCACCAGCGTGTAGGAGATCGGCACCTGCCCGGCCTCCAGCGCGGCGATGCGGGCGAACGCCGTCTTCGACAGGTCGAGGTGGTGCAGCGGGCACTCGGGGCAGCGGTTGGTGACCTTCACCCGCACGGTGCCGGACGGGCCGACCACGTCGACGTAGGCCCCGCAGGCGTCGGCGGTGCCGTACTCGGCCTCGTCGAGCGCCACGTCGAGGTGGTCGGCGGGAGGCCCGGTGAAGGAGCAGTTCCCGCCGTCGACCGAGTCGTAGTGGGTGGCGATGCCGTCGCCGGGCACCACCTCGGCAACTGCCGGGTCGACCGGGATCGGGACGACCGCCGCGGCCGCCACCGCGCCCACGCCGACCCCCACCCTCCGCGCCCATGCCCAGCCGATCCCCGACACCGTAGACGTGTACGGGCATGTCCCCCGGCGTAGGGTCGGCAGCCATGGCGGGGGAGACCAGGCAGGAGGCCGACGGCCGGAACCGCACCCGCGGGGCACGGCGCAGCCGCGAGGACGTGGCCGCGTGGCAGCGCCACCGCATGCTCACGGCGATGGTCGCGGCGGTGGCCGAGAAGGGCTACGCCAACGTGGCCGTCGCCGACGTCGTCCGGCGGGCCCAGGTCTCGCGGGCCACCTTCTACGAGCAGTTCGAGGACAAGACCGACTGCTTCGTCGCCGCCTTCCACTGGTGCGTCGACCAGTTCGTGGTGCGGCTCCACGAGCGCAACCCACCGGGGCCACCGCCCCGCCGACGACTCCACACCCTGCTGTCCGCCTACCTCGGGGAGATGGCGGAGTTCCCGGACGGCGCCCGGGTGTGCCTGGTGGAGCTGTACGCCGTCGGCCCGCAGGCGGCGCTGCACCGCCGGCAGATCCAGCTCGACTTCGTGGCGATGCTGCGGGAGCTCCACACCGAGCTGGCCGCCGCGGGTGAGCCCGTCCGCCCGCTCGACGACTTCGACTTCGAGGCGCTCGTCGGGGCGATCAGCTCGCTCGCGACCAACAAGATCGCCGCCGGCGAGGCCGCCGATCTGCCCAACCTCCTGGCGCCCCTGGAGACGTTCGTCCTGAACCACTTCGGGCTCGACCCGCCGGCCGACCGGTAGCCCCTCAGCCGGGCAGGCGGGCCCGCAGCGAGTAGCAGAGGGGGAAGCGGACCATCCCGTCGGGGAAGTGGTAGAGGCCGTCGTCCTGCAGCTCCAGCCACTCCGTGGGCGCCGGCGACACGTCCTGCTCGTGGTACAGCTCGATCGTGAGGCCGGCGTCGAGCACGGCGGTCAGCAGGTCGGCGGTCGAGTGGAGCCGCTCGTAGGTGACCGTGTGGTCGAGGTGCGCCTCCCGGTCGGCGTAGGAGCCGTCCTGGTCGTAGGACACCAGGTCGGCGTCGATGGCGTCCTGGCAGACCGTGCGCCCGTCCTCGATCACCGCCATCCACATCGGGTGCAGCTCGGCGACGTACAGCACGCCGCCCGGCCGCAGCAGGTTGCGGACCACGTCGGCCCACGGCTCGAGGTCGGGCAGCCAGCCCAGCGCGCCGTAGCCGGTGTAGACGACGTCGAACGTGCGGCCCTCCAGGACGTGGTCGGCGGCGTAGACGTCGGCCAGCACCCATTCCATCGGCAGACCGCACTCCTTGCCGAGCCGATCGGCGACGGCGAGGGCGTCCGACGAGAAGTCGACGCCGACGGTGCGCGCCGCGCGTCGGGCCCAGGCCACCGTGTCGGTGCCGATGTGGCACTGCAGGTGCACCAGGTCGAGCCCCTCGACCGGCCCCAGCTCGACCGGCTCCCAGGGCCGCAGGTGGCTGACGGTGCCCGCCACCACGCCCGCCAGGTCGTACAGCCCGGTGCCCTCGTGCAGGCGGGCCAGGTCGTCCCACGCCAGCCGGTTGGCCACCAGCCAGTCGGGCTCGTCGGGCGGATCGAGGGCGGGGTCGGTCACCCGACGAACCTACCTGCGGACCCGGCCCGCCGACCGACGAGTTCGCTACGAGTCCATGCCGCCGCTCGCCGCCCAGGCCGCCACCTCGGCGCGAGACGACATCCCCAGCTTGGCCAGGATGTTCGACACGTGGACGGCGGCCGTGCGGGGTGAGATGTACAGCCGCTCCGCCAACATCGAGTTGGTGAGCCCCTCGGCGAGCAGCGCCGCCACCTCGCGCTCCCGTGGCGTCAGCACCGCCGGCCCGCTGGGCTCGTCGCCCAGACCCAGGCGACGCTCCACCGCCCGCAGCTCGTCCACCCGCCAGCCCCGCCAGCGGGCCAGGTACTTCTCGGCCGCGGCCACCTGGGCGCGGGCCTCGTCGATGCGACCCAGGGCCACCAGCGTCCGCGCCGCCCGCACGTGCACCGTGCCGCGGTGGCCGGCGATCACACTCGGGGCGCTGCCCAGGTTGGTCGCGGCGGCAACGTACAGCTCGGCGGCCTCGGCGACCCTCCCGTCGGCTTCGGCGAACTGGCCCTCCAGGAACCGCACCCATGGGTTGTCGGGCGGCAGCCGGTGCCGCGGGTAGGAACCGACACGATCGGCCAGCGGCCGCAGCTCGTCGGACGTCAGGCCGGCGCGCAGGCCCGCGGCGATCAGGTCGTGCGCCTGCGACGGGGCGCCGGCGCCCTCGTCGTCGATGGCCGCGAGCAGGCGCGGCATGATCTCCCGGGTGGCGTCCAGGTCGCCCCGGCGGGCGGCGAGGTGGAAGTCGAGGCCGGCCACCCCCGCCGCGGTGCGAGCGGTGACGGGCTTCGCCTCGGCGGTGTAGCGGACGGCGGCGTCGAGGTCGCCGGCTTCGAGGGCGAGGCCGGCCTGGCGCACCGCCCGCCAGCGACCCCGCTTGAAGAGCTGCTTGTGGTGGGCCAGGTAGGCGTCGTCGAGGTGGCCGATGGCGACGTCGAGATCGCCCTCGACGGCGGCGAGCTGCGCCAGCGCCTCGGTGTGCCCGCCCCCGGCCTCCCAGCCGGCCGCCTTGGCGTGCTCCCGGATCCCGTCGATGAGGCTGCGCACCTCCGCCGCGTTCTCCCAACCCAACAGGTGCCACACCAGGTTGTTGAGCGCCCGGGCGGCCAGCAGGTGCTCGCCGGCCCGCTCGGCCTCGTCGATCGTGGCCCGCAGCAGGGCCTTGCCCTCGGGCCGGGTGCGGGGGTCGAACAGCAGCACCGAGCCCTTCTCCACCTGGGCGGCCAGCCGCACCTTGGGGAGGTTGCCCCGCTCGGCCAGCTCGTGGGCCTTGTCGGCCCACTCGATGGTGGGGCCGGTCTCGTCGCGCAGCATGTACGACTGGGCCACCACGGCCATGGCGCCGGCCCGCTCCTCGTCGGAGGGCAGCCTGTCGACCAGGCCGGCCAGGTCGTCGGTGAAGGCAGCCATCCCGTCGAGGTCGGCGGTCTCGTAGGCCAGGCGCATGCGCAGGCCGAGGGCGTCGGCCTCGCCGCTCACGTCGTCGGCCTCCCGGGTCAGCTGCAGCCACTGGTCGCCGTAGGTCACGCCCTCGTCGATGACACCCGCCAGGTAGGCGGCGCGTGCAGCCGTGCTGAGCAGGTCGAGATCATCGTCGGCCTCGTCGAGCGCCAGCTCCGCCAGCTGCAGCGCCTGGTAGGTGGACCCCCGGGCGAGTGCCTCGTGGGCGCCGAGGCGGGCCTCCTGGACCATCTCGTCGAGGCGCCCGGCGCCGCGGGCGTGGCGGGCGATCGCCGCGTGGTCGGGGGTGCCGGCGGTCCGCAGGACGTCGAGCGCGGCCTGGTGGAGCCGGCGCCGCTCGCGTCCCAGCAGGCTGCTGGCGATGGCCTCACGGGCGATCTCGTGGTGGAACCCGAACACGTCGGGCTCGGTCTCCACCAGCAGCCCGCTGTCGACCGCGGCCCGCAACAGGTCGATGAGGTGGTCCTCGGAGGTCTTGGTGACGGTGGCCAGCACGTCGAAGGGCACGCGCCGCCCCAGCTCCGACGCGGCCGCCACGATGCGGCGCACCTCGGGGTCGAGGTCGTCGTACTGCGAGCGCACGAGCTCGCTGACCGTCCACGGCAGTGGCGTGTCGTCGAGGTCGCAGGTGGGGTGTGCCGGCGACGCGGCGATCAGCTCCTCGAGGAAGAACGGGTTGCCGCCGGTGCGCACGTGCAGCGCCTTGGTGGTGCGGAACGTCGGCAGCTCGCCGTAGACGGCGTTGAGGAAGATGCCCACGTCCTGCGGGCTGAGGCGGCCGAGGTGGAGGTGGGTGACGGCGTGGCGGCGCTCGAGCCGGGGGAGCAGATCGGACGCCGGGTGCCGGCGGGACAGGCCGTCGGGCCGGTAGGTGCCGACCAGCAGGAGGGTGCCGCCGTCGGGCTCGGCGAGGCGCTCGAAGATGCTGAGGCTCTCGGCGTCGGCCCAGTGGAGGTCCTCGAAGACCAGGAGGCCCGAGACCCCGGCGGTGAGGTGACGGACCAGGGCGACGGCGTCGGCGATGCGGTCGTCGGCGGGGGCGTCGCAGTCGCGGACGGAGGCTTCGAGCTCGGCGCGCTCGGTGTCGGTGCCGCGGTCGTCGGCGGGGGCGGCGACCGAGTTGAGGGCGTCGAGGAAGAGGGCGAGGGGGCGACCGGCGGTGTCGGGGTCGGCCTGGCCGGCGAGGACGAGGGTGCCCCGGCGCGCTCGGGCGACGAGCTCCTGGACCAGACGCGTCTTGCCGATCCCGGCCTCTCCGGCCACGAGCGCGACCGTGGGTACATCGCCGACGCCGATCAGGTCGACGAGCCGGTCCAGTTCGATCGACCGTCCGACCATCTCGGGCGACAGCCCCGCACGCCCTACGAGCACGTTCAGAGCGTAGGTCTGCACCTTCCGATCGCGTCGGTCATTAAGCACGATCACCTGGGCCGTCAGGCGGCGATCGCATGGCCCGACCCGGCGGCCGTCGATGACGGCAGCACGATGTAGCTGTGGGACGAGTCGTCGTCGCGCCCGGTCTGGCGCCGGTTCCGGCGAACGCGGCGGGCCAGGCGGGCGACGACGGCGTGCTGCGTCAGCTCGTGCCGACGCTCGTTGGCAAGGGACTTGGTGACTTCGTAGTTGAGCATGGGTCCAGAGTGCGCCTCTGAACCATGCGGGCACATCGGTCGACATCGGCATTCGCGCGCGCCCCCGTGACGTAGGCGGGGTGCCGGTCGGGACTACGTCTACGTAGTTTCGTTCCGCTCACAACCAGTGGAGGTCCGCTCGGGCTCTACAGCCAGTGGAGGTCGGTGGTCTGGTCGTCGGCGACGGGCTCGTTGCAGGTGGGGCAGTACCAGGCGGCCTCGAGCGCGGTGCCGCAGGTCTCGTGGGCCAGGCCGACCGCGGCGGGGCCGCCGGTGCCGCTGCCGTCGCGGGCGGAGGCCCAGCGGGCCAGCAGGCGCAGCACCCCGGCCAGCTCGTCGCCCGCCGCGGTGAGCCGGTACGAGTGGCGCAGCGGCCGTCGGCTGTAGGGCTCGGCGACGACGACGCCGTCGGCCTCCAGCTGCTTGAGCCGCCGGGAGAGGATGTTGGGCGCCAGGCCGTCGATGTCGTCGAGCAGCTCGCCGAAGCGGCGCGGCCCGGCGAGCAGCTCGTCGATCACCAGCAGCGACCAGCGGTCGCCGATCTGGGCGACGGCCTCCGCCAGCGGGCTCGGTGTTCGACGACGGCTGGGGCTCGGGCGGCGACGGGCGGTTGGCATGCGGCTGACCTTCTGTAGAGTCGATTGCAGTTTGCAAGTGACTGACAACCGGAGGCACGCATCATGCCCGCGAACGACTCGCCCCGCGACACCGCCCATCGAATCGTCGGCGCCACCGAGTCCGGCGTGGTGCGCATCGGCCGCCACGGTGGTCGCGGCTGCGGCTTCGTGGTCGACGAAGGGATCGTGGTCACCAACGCCCACAACCTGCGCGACCGCACGACCGAGGTGGGCTTCGCCGACGGGCGGGCCGTCCAGGCGCGGGCGCTGGGCGTCGACCTCGACGGCGACCTGGCCGTGCTGGAGGTCGACACCGCGGGCGCGACGCCGCTGACCTGGTCCGAGGGGCCTGCCGAGCTGGGCGACGTCGTCCACGCGGTGGCCCGCACCGGCGACGGCGTGCGGGTGACGTCGGGGGCCGTGTCCGGCGTCGGACGCAGCTTTCGGGGACCGCGGGGACGCCGCATCACCGACGGGGTCGAGCACACCGCCCTGCTGGCCCGGGGAACGTCGGGCAGCCCCGTCGTCGACGGCGACGGCAAGGTGCTCGGCATCTCCACCCTGCGCCTCGGCGACGGCTTCACGGTCGCCCTCCCGTCCGGCGCCGAGCTGCGCGACCGGGTCGCTCGGCTGCGGACCGGTGAGGCGCCCCAGCGGCGTGTCCTGGGCGTGGCCCTGGCGCCGGCGGAGGTCTCCCAGCGGCTCCGGCGGGCGGTCGGCCTGCCCGACCGTGACGGCGTGCTCGTGCGGGTGGTCGAGACGGGCAGCCCCGGCGACCGGGCCGGTCTCCAGGCCGGCGACCTGATCACGCGGGTCGGCGAGACCGACGTGGTGTCGGTCGACGACGTGGCTGCGGCGCTCGATCGGGCCGTCGCCGAGTCGTCGGTGCGGCTGCACGTGCTGCGGGGCACCGACGAGCTCGACATCGAGGTCGACTTCACCCCGGCGGACGCCGAGCCGGAGTGATGTGCTAGCCACGAGGTGAGTGGTTGGGGGAACCAGATCGTCGTTGGCGGGCGCCTGCCTGCTCGTGGGGCTGTGCGTCCTGGTGGGCGACCGGCCGGCGTCGGACCCCGACGAACGCACCGAGGTCGCTTCCCCCGCGATTCCGCCCGCGGCCCCACCGCCACCCCCGACCACCACGACGACGGCGCCGCCCCCGCCCCGCACGTTCACCCTGGTGGCCGGGGGCGACGTGCTGCTGCACACCGCCCTGTGGGGACAGGCCGAGGCCGACGCCGCCGCGCAGGGTCGGCCCGGCCGCGACTTCGCCCCGATGCTGGCGGGCGTGCAGCCCACAGTGAGCGACGCCGACCTCGCGATCTGCCACATGGAGACCCCGATCGCTCCGCCGGAGGGGCCGTTCTCCAGCTACCCGGTGTTCTCGGTGCCGCCCGAGATCGTCCCTGCTCTGGCCGCCACCGGGTTCGACGCCTGCACCACCGGCTCGAACCACACGTTCGACAAGGGAGCCGCCGGCGTCGACCGCACGCTCGACGCCCTCGACGCCGCCGGCATCGCCCACGCCGGCTCGGCGCGCCGTCCCGAGGAGGCCGCGGTCACCACGCTGCTCGACGCCAACGGCGTGCGCGTCGCCCTGCTCTCCTACGCCTACGGGTTCAACGGCATCCCCGCCCCCAACGGCGAGACCTGGCGCGCCAACCTCCTCGACGAGGGGCGCATCCTCGCCGACGCCCGGGTCGCGAAGGAGCGCGGTGCCGAGGTGGTGGTCGTGTCGCTGCACTGGGGCAACGAGTACGTCCACGAGCCGAGCTCCCAGCAGAGCGACCTGGCGCCCCGGCTGATCCGGTCGCCCGACATCGACCTGCTGCTCGGCCACCACGCCCACGTGGTGCAGCCGGTGGAGAACGTCGACGGCGAGTGGGTGGTCTACGGGATGGGCAACATGCTCGCCAACCAGCGCCAGCCGGAGCGGTCGGAGGGTCTGCTCACGAAGTTCACCTTCACCCAGATCGGGCCGACGTGGCGGGTCACGAATGCCGCGTTCGAGCCGCTGGTGACGGTGTTCGCGCCGGCCGTCCGCCTGCTCACGGTCGACGAGGCGCTGGCGAACCCGGCGACCGACCCCGCCCTGCAACCCCGGTTGGTCGAGGCCCGGGACCGCACCACGTCGATCGTCGACCAGCGCGGCGCCCTCGCCGCGGGCCTGACGACGTGACCCTCCCCGAAACTGCGTGTGTGGCGGCCGCAGGGCAGCCACCAGCCACGCAGTTTGCCCGTCAGACTTCTTCGGCGAGCCAGCTCGGGGCGTGTTCCAGGAGGTAGCGGCTGACGCCGAGGCAGGCGTCGAGCACCTCGCACAGCTGCTCCTGGCCCATGAACACCCGGGCCAGCGACACCCCGACCCGGGCCACGATCGTGAGGCTGCGCTCGGGAGCGTCGGTCACCGACGGGTAGGAGTCGATCGCCGACACCTCCAGCGGCAGTCCGGCACCGCCGACGCCCGCCAGCTCGGTGGCCAGGATCAGCAGGTCGGGGCCATTGGGCAGCGGCGGCAGCGCCCACGTGAACACCAGGGGGAAGGCGTAGGTGTCGGACGGCTCGGCGTCGTCGGGGAGCTGCTCGATGGCGTCCTCGAAGGACAGCAGCGTGCGGGGGTCGACCTCGAGGGCGAGGTGGAGGTCGAGCGGGCCACCGCACGCCTCCTCCGGGTGCAGGTCGATCTCCCAGTTCTGACCCAACGAGTACGTCTCCACGAAGTGCCGCTCGTCGTGCACGTGGAAGGCGTGATCGATCGCGTGGTCCTTCAGGTCGGCGACGAAGCCGGCGATGTCGATGACGGCCATCGCCTTACAGACTGCCACGCTGGGTCACCACCCGATGCACGTTGCGGGGCGAGCCCTCGAGCACCCCGATCAGCCCAGTTCAGGGGGTCCGACTGGTAGACCAGCAGGGATGCCGCTCTCTGACGCGCGACTGGTCGACCTCCTCCACGACACCGCCAGCGCGATCGGCGACGCCTTGCGTGGTCTCGACGACTGGGGCCTCGCGGGCACCCGGGCCGGCCAGTACCGCAGCGACCTGGCGGCCGACACGGCGGCTCTCAAGGTGTTGGGCGCCGCCGGCGTGGGGGTGCTGTCGGAGGAGTCGGGTCTCCATCCCGGGGACGAGGGTGAGGACGTGGTGGTCGTGGTCGACCCGGTCGACGGCAGCACCAACGCGTCGCGGGGGATCCCGTGGTTCGCCACCAGCCTGTGCGCCGTCGATGCCGACGGGCCCCGAGCCAGCCTCGTGGTCGACGTGCCGCACCAGCGCCGCTTCGTCGCCGTGCGGGGCGCGGGGGCGACCGTCGACGGCGAGCCGTTGCAGCCCTCGGGGGTGACCGAGCTGGGCCGGGCCGTGGTCGGGTTGTCGGGCTTCCCGCCCCGCTACCTGGGCTGGCGGCAGTACCGGGCGCTCGGCGCCGCGGCGCTCGACCTGTGCGCGGTCGCCGAGGGGACGCTCGATGCCTACGTCGACTGCACGCCGTCGGCCCACGGCTCCTGGGACTACCTGGGCGCCCTGCTGGTCTGCCGGGAGGCGGGCGCGGTGGTGGGGGAGGCGTTCGACCGCGAGCTGGTCACCCTCGACCACGACGCCCGCCGCACGCCCCTGGCCGCGGCGACGCCCGAGCTGTACGCCGAGGTGCGGGCGGCCCGCCGCTCACCGGGGTGGCCGGACAGTCCCCGGTCGGCCGGTTAGCGGCAACTACGCTGCTTTTTCTGTGTTCGCCCGAGCCCACAGGGCGCTGTTGAAGATCTACCAGCGGCTCCCGCGTCAGCTCAGGCGATGGGTGGTCCGACTCATCACGCCCTCGTTCACGGTGGGGGCGGCGTGCATCATCGAGCGCGGCGACGGCTCGGTCCTGCTGGTGCGGCAGGTGTACCGCCGGGGCTGGGGGATGCCGGGCGGCCTGGCCCAGCGGCGCGAACCCGTGGCCGACACCGCCCGTCGCGAGGTGTTCGAGGAGGTGGGTCTGGCCGTCGAGCTGGTGGGGGAGCCGGCGGTGGTGGTCGACCCCATCCCCCGGCGGGTCGACGTGATCTTCCTGGCCCGGCCGGCCGACGGCGCCGACCCGGCCGCGGCTGCCCCGTCGTCGCCCGAGATCGCCGAGGTGCGCTGGTTCCCGCGCGACGATCTGCCCGACATGCAACACGAGACGGTCGCCGCGATCGCCGCCCTGCGCCGGGCTTCAGGGGACGAACCGGCGGTGTAGGCGGTTCGCGGGGTCGAGTCGGCCTTCGCGATGGAGGGCGGCGTAGAGCGGCACGTCGTCGGGGCGGTGGCCCCACCGGTGGTCGCCCGTCGTGTCGTCGGCGCCGAGGAGCTGCCGTCGGATCGGGCCGAGCGCCCGGTACCACGGCTGGTCTTCGAGGCCGGTCAGGTCGTCGCGGGCGGTGATCCAGCGGAAGGTGTAGCCGAGGAACACCACCTTCCTGACGACGTCGGAGTAGTTCTCCGAGCGGGTGTGCCAGAGGCGGCGGTCGAACATCACGGCGTCGCCGGGTCGGGCCGTCAGCTCCTGGGCGCCCGCCGGAGGTGGCCACGGTGTCGTCGGATCGGGTGGGCCGGGCAGCCACTTGCGGCGATGGCTGCCGGGGACGAGCGTGAGGTTGCCGCGCCCGGTCGTCGACACGTCCGACAGCCAGTAGCCGACGAACACCGACAGCCGCGGCGGCGGGTCGGTCTCCAGCTCGAGGCACTGGCGGCTGCCGTCCTGGTGCCAGCGCCAGCGGAACAGGGCCGGTTCGTGCAGGGGTGGGTGGACGTTGAAGTGCGAGTGGCAGACGTGGATGTTCCAGCCGAGCACCGACCACACCAGCGGGAACACGGCGGGGTGGTCGAGCAGGCCGGCGAGCGGCGGGCAGTTCCGGACCGCGCTGAGCACCTGCAGCGACCCGTCGGGGGCGAGGGTCCTGTCGCGCTCGGCCTCGGCGTAGGCCTGGTCGAGGGCGCCGGTGTAGCGGGCCACCTCGTGGGGGCTGAGGGCGCCGGGGACGACGACGTAGCCGTCGGTCTCGAAGCGCCGTCGCTGCTCGGCGGTCATGGCCGGCGGTGGCGTGTCCGCCACCGGGCCGCGCTCTGCCCTCGGACTCGCGAGTCCGCTCATCGTCCCTCCCGGTTCGCCCAACTCCTGCCTTGTTGACGTCTGGGCGGCGGCGGGCGTTCCGCGAGGTGTCGGGCCCGGTCAGCCGGTGAGGGAGTCGACCATGCGGCGTCGGGGCGCCGAGCAGGGGTGACGCAGCTTGGTGAGCGCCTTGGCCTCGATCTGGCGGATGCGCTCGCGGGTGAGGCCGAACTGGCGGCCGACCTCGTCGAGCGTCTGGGGCCGGTCGTCGCCGAGGCCGAAGCGCAGCTCGAGGACACGACGCTCGCGGGCGTCGAGGTTGTCGAGCAGGGTGAGCAGGTCGCGGCGCTCGATGGCGGCGGCGGCCAGGTCGAACGGCGTCTCCGACGTGTTGTCGGCCACGAGGTCGCCCAGCTCGTGGTCGCCGTCGTCGCCGATGGCCGCCGACAGCGACACCAGGTCGGGTGCCGCGTGCAGCGCCGCCTCCACCTTCTCGAACGGCAGGCCGGTCTCCTCGGCCAGCTCCCGGGGGGTCGGCTCCCGTCCGAGCGACTTGAGCATCCCGGCGCTGGTGCGGGTGAGCGTCGACAGGAGGTCCATCAGGTGCGACGGGAGGCGGATGGTGCGGCCCTTGTCGGCGATGCCCCGGCCGATCGACTGGCGGATCCACCAGGTGGCGTAGGTGGAGAACTTGAAACCCTTGCGGTGGTCGAACTTCTCCACCGCCCGCATGAGGCCGAGGTTGCCCTCCTGGATGAGGTCGAGCAGCGACATGCCGGGCGACTGGTAGCGCTTGGCGATCGACACCACGAGCCGCAGGTTCGACTGGATGAACCGGCTGCGGGCGTCGTCGGCGGCCCGGACCGCGGCGAGGAGCTTGGTGCGCTCGTGGCGGGTGACGGCGCCGCTGCCGGTCCCGGTCGCCAGGCGTTCCTCGGCTTCACGGCCGAGGGCGATCGTCTCCGCCAGCTCGGCTTCCTCGGTGGCGGTGAGGAGGGGGTACGAGCCCAGCTCCCCCAGGTAGCGGCGGGTGAGGTCGAGCGTGCCGTCGCTCGTCGGTCGTCGCCGGGCCACTGACATCGGCGGTCCTTCCGTGGGGTCGGACTACGGTCGTTGCGTGGCTGAACGTAGTGGCGAGGGCTCTGGGGAACGGGGATGCTCCCGACCACTGCTCGTGTCGGCGTGCCTGCTGGGTGTGCGCTGCAACCACGAGGGCGGGGCCAACACGAGCGAGGCGGTGGTGGCGCTCGGGGCACGGTTCCGCCTGGTGCCGGTGTGCCCCGAGACGGCCGGCGGCCTGCCGACGCCTCGCCCCAGAGCCGAGCTCAGCGTCGCCGACGGCCGGGTGCGGACGGCGTCGGGTGCGGACGTCACATCGTCCTACGCCCGGGGCGCCGCCCACGCGGTGCGCCTGGCGGGATCTCTGGGCGCGGCGGCCGCCGTCCTCAAGGCCCGCAGCCCGTCGTGCGGCTGCCACGAGATCTACGACGGCACCTTCACCCGCACCCGCGTCCCCGGCGAGGGGGTCACCGCCTCGGCGTTGCGCGCCGCCGGCGTCCAGGTCCTCAGCGAGGACGACATCGCTTCCGGCGACCTCCCACCCTCGGAGTAGCCTGAACGATCCCGCCCACCGGGGCGCATAGCTCAGTTGGCTAGAGCACTGCCCTTACAAGGCAGGTGTCGGGGGTTCGAGTCCCTCTGCGCCCACCAGCCCAAACGCCCAGGACGACGGTTCAGGGCGTTCGCCACGACGGAGTCCATCGCGCGTCTATCGCGCGCCGTCCGGCATGAACTGTTCGGCCAAGGCGTCGACAGCCGCCCGCATCGCTTCCAGCTCCGCCTCGGAATAGATGTCCATCGTCGTGCGACTGTCGGCGTGCCCGAAGATCGCTTGCGCAGTCTTCGGGTGGACCTTCGCCGCGACCATGCCTCGACCGCTGTTGCGTCGCAGATCGTGGAAGTTGAGCCCCTCGTACCGCCGCTTGCCTGTTGCGGGGTCGGTCACCATCCGACCGAGCCCGGTCACAGTGCACGCCGGGTACCAGCTCCGGCGTAGCCAGTTGTTGTAGCGAAGCATGGCCCCCGTGGGCGCCGTGAACAGCAAGGCGTCCACGTCCGCCACGGTGAGACCCTTCGCGGCCATGTGCCTCAGAACCACGCTCATCAGTGTCTCGCCGAACGGCAGGAACCGCCGTCCCTTCCTCGACTTCGGCTCACCCACCATCGTGCGACCCTTGTGGCCCCGAGTGATCGTCTCGTCGACCCAGCCGCCACACCTCTCAAAGTCAAGGTGACCCACCCGGAGAGCGTGGACCTCGCCCCAGCGCATCGCGGGCACCGTTCCCAGGTACACGGTCGGGCCGAGTGCACCAGGACCTCCCAGTTCGCTCGACAGCCGAGCCAGGTCATCCGACGTGACGCGCCGCCGGATGCCAGGCACGACCTCCGGGAGCTTGACCCCTCGGCACGGGTTTCGAGGTCGCATCTCGTTCATTACGGCGTAGTTGTAGATCGCCCGCAACACGCTGAACTGCCTCGCGACCGTGCTCGGTGCCAGATCAACCGCCCACTCGTTGACCAGAGCTTGCACGTCACGGGTGTCCGGCCCGGCGATCGGCTCCCCGCCACATGCCGGTCTGATGTAGCGACGAACGATGATCTCGTCTCGGGCCACCGAGCTCTCCCGCTTGCCAGGGTCCGACGCCAGCCACTGGTCAGCTACGACCCCGAACGGTGTCCGAGCCCGCTTCGGGTCAGTAAACAGACCGCGGTCCTTGTCGACCTCGACGGAGCGGGCGAATCGGTCCGCGTCGCCTCGCCGTCGGAACGTCTTGGTCCGAGGCCGCCCACCAGGCTCGCGGTAACGGACGTCGTAGCGCACGCCACGGGTTGTCTCTCGCCGCTCGACACTCGCCATGCCGACCTACAACCCGTCCAGGCCGGCGACGTAGTCAGCCAGCGCGGTCGCCGAGACGCGGCGAGCCCCACGGATCTTCACTGATCGCAGCTCGCCCGAGGCGATCAACGCCTTGACCGTCGTTTGTCCGAGCCCGAGCACCCCAGCGGCCTCTGGCACCCGGTACAGCAGCCGCTCCGATGTCGTCGTGTCGCTCATGTCCTCACCGTCCCTTCGTGGTCGTTGCCGAATTGCCGAACGGGTGAGCCGGGTGGTCCGGCTCGGGCTTTGGCCTGCTGGTATTCGTCTCGCCAGCGGCGGCGGGTGTCGATTTGGATGGCGATGGCGGCCATGTAGATGCGTTCGTCGACCTGGCTGCGGCCGAGCAGTTCCCAGGACCATCCGTCCTCTTCTCCGGTGGCGGACAGGTCGTGATGGTCGTCGGGGTCGATGCCGGCCTCTTCGAGCGCGGCCCTCACGACGGCGGCGCGGTCGGCGCGGTGGTCGGTGAGGGTCTTGCCGGTCCAGTGCCGGGAGACGAGCACGCGGCGGCCGCCGAGTCCGAGGTGATCGCGATCGTGGGCCTTGTGCTTGCAGTGCCCGGCGACCATGCCCGGTGCCGCGTGGTCGGGTTGGATGCCGTAGCGCAGCCAGTTGGCGCAGCGCTCCGAGCAGGGCAGCCAGCGGACCTCGTTCGCGAGGCGGTCGATGTGTCTCACCCGGGCCGGAGCGATGTCGTCGCCGTCGTAGGTCGCGGCGATGCTCTTGGTGAGGTACTTGCAGAGGTAGCCGACGCTGCGGTCAGCGTCGGGGCTGCCGGCCAGTAGGCCCTGGTAGTCGTCCTGGGTGCCGAAGCGCAGCACGTGCGCGGGTCGGGCGTCCGGGTCCGCGTCGAGCGCGCCCATCGCTTCGTCCCAGGTCGGGAGCGGCTGCCGGGTGTCGGGGTCGACGTAGCCGGTTGCCTCGGTCCAGACCGGTGGCCGGTCGACGTAGACGGGCGTGTCGTGGGCGGGCCACCAGAGCTGGTGGTAGGTGGCGGCCCTGGCCTCGTGGAACACCCGCCGGGGTACGACACCGCGGGCGGCGGCGTGCAGGTGGGGTGCTAGTCGGCGCTGGGCTTCGATCGCGGCGAAGTACTGGACGCGGTAGCCGGCGCAGCGTCGGAGGTTCTGCCAGAAGCGGTCTACGAGCTTCGGGAAGTGCAGCG
>DATHJB010000230.1 GCA_035316325.1 Acidimicrobiales bacterium | reverse complement strand
CTCCTCGGCGTCGGTGCGGGTGATCGGCACCAGCCGGAAGGCGACGTCGGCGACGGCCTCGGCCAGGATCCCGCCGACGCCCAGCATCACGGTGGTGCCGAACTGCTCGTCGCGGTGGAGGCCGGCGATCAGCTCCCGGGTGGCCCGCAGCATGGGGGCGACCAGGAGGTGGACCTCGCCGTCCTCGGGCGTGGCCGCGGCCAGCAGCGCCTCGGCCGCCTCCCGCACGGCGTCGGCGGCGACGCGGTTCAGGCGGACCAGGCCGCGCTCGGTCTTGTGGGCGATCCCGTCGCCCCCCAGCTTGACCACCACCGGGTAGCCGACCGCTTCGGCGGCCACCACCGCGTCGGCGGCGGTCGTCACCACGTGTTCTGCGGGGAAGGGCACGCCGAAGCCGCCCAGCAGCTCCTTCGAGCCCGCTTCGGAGAGGGTGGGCACGAGTGGCCACGTTAGTTATGCACCCCACCCTCCCCGAAGTCGCGAGTCGTCTCTGGTCGTTCCGGCGAGGACGAGTCGTTCGTGGTCGGTCTCCGACACAGACGACTCAAGGCCGCGGTGGCGACCACGGATGACTCGGGTCAGGACTCGGGTTCGAGCGCGGCGCGGAAGAAGGTGCGGATGTGCTCGACGCGGGCTTCGAGGGCGAACTCGGTCATCGGGTCGCGGCCGAGGAGGCCTTCCAGGAAGTGCCGGTCGCTGAAGTAGTTGAGGATGGCGCCGTAGCCGCTGATGATGAGCTGCTCGGGGTCCTGCTTGCGGAACCGGCCGGCGCCCATCTCGCGGTCGAAGTAGTCGACGGCCTGCTGGAACCACGGCCGCAGCGCCTCACCCAGGTCGAAGCCGAGGTGGTCGCTGTGGGCGGCGAGCGACTCGTGGCGCACCAGCCGCACGAAGTCGGGGTTCTCGACGAACCACATCATGGCGGTGGTCAGCACCCGGTCGAGGTAGGTCCAGCCCTCGGCCTCGGGGACGTCGATGGCCTGCTCGATCCGGATCGCCCAGTCGGAGAGCGCACGCTCGAACACCGCCTGGTAGATCGCTTCCTTCGACGGGAAGTGGTGCAGCAGGCTGGCCCGGCGGATGCCGACGCCGGCGGCGATGTCGTTGAGCGACGTGCCGTCGTAGCCGGACTCGGCGAAGCACCGACGTGCCTCGGCGAGGATCATCGCTCGGGTCGAGCCGACCTCACCCTCGTTGGCCACGTTCCGCAGGGTACCGGTCCCAGCCCTCTACCCCCGGGACCTTTCATGCCTGCACCGGGCATCCGCCGCGATCCTTTAGCTTGCAGGCGTATGGACATCGTCGCCGCTCTCTTCATCGAAGGGATCGACCTCAGCGCGCCCTATCCCGGGGGGCCGACCCGCATCGACCTGACCGGCGTGCACTTCTCGGCCGCCGCGCCGTCGCCACCACCGGTCACCGTGACGCCCCACCTGGTGGTGCTGGTGCACTGCCCGCCCGGCGGCGAGAGCAACGGCGTGCTGGAGGTGCTCTTCCAGCGGGACGGGGAGCAGATCGCCCGCAACGTGCAGCCCCTGCAGGTGGAGCCGGGCAAGTTCACCTACCGTCTCGTGCGCGCCGAGCTGGAGCTGCCCGACTACGGCACCGTCGAGGCGCACTGCCGACTGGGCACCGGGACGGCGACCGTCGTCCCGTACACCCTCGTGGAGCCACCGCCCGAGACCGACGAGATCGACTGACCCGACCTGACCTGACCTGAGCCGACCATGTCCTACGCCGCCGCCATCTCCCGCCACCCCGCCTCCGCCGACGCGACCGCCGAGGTCGTCGGCCAGGTGCTGGACGCGGGCGGCCACGGCGCCGACCTGGCCGTGCTGTTCTGCTCGGGCGAGCACGTGGACGCGTTCGCCGACGTCGTCGGCACCGTGCAGGCGCTGGCCGGCCCGAAGCGGCTCGTCGGCATCACCGCCGGCGGGGTCGTCGGCCGCACCGAGGAGGTGGAGAACGAGCCGGCGCTCAGCCTCTGGACCGCGCACCTCGGCTACGTCCCCGAACCCGTCCGGCTCACGGCCGCCAGCACCACCGCCGGCATCGCCCTCCAGGGCCTGCCGCAGGGCACCGGCCACCAGACCGCGCTCCTGCTGGCCGACCCCTTCTCCCTACCGGTGCCCGACCTGCTCGACGTGGTCGCCGTCGCCGACAACCCCCTGCCGGTGATCGGCGGCCTGGCGTCGGCCGGGATGGCACCGGGCCAGAACCGCCTCGTCCTCGACGGCGAGATCTTCACCGAGGGCGCCGTCGGCGTGCTGCTCGACGGGGTCGAGACGGTGGTCTCGCAGGGCTGCCGGCCGATCGGCAGCCCGATGATCGTCACCAGCGCCGACGGCAACCTGGTGGTCGAGCTGGCCGGCCAGAGCGCCATCGAGCAGCTGGAGCAGCTGCTGGGGAAGCTCACCCCGGAGGACCGGGAGCTGCTCGCCAGCGGCGGCCTGCACCTCGGCGTCGTCGCCGACGAGCACCAGCTGGCGTTCCAGCGGGGCGACTTCCTGGTCCGCAACGTGGTCGGCGCCGACCGCGAGCGCGGTGCCCTGGCCGTCGGCGCCACGCTGGAGATCGGCACGACCGTGCAGTTCCACCTGCGCGACGCCGCCAGCGCCGACGAGGACCTGCGCGCCCTCCTGGCCGGCCACGACGCCGACGCGGCGCTCCTGTTCACGTGCAACGGGAGGGGTCGCCGGCTCTTCGGGACCCCCGACCACGACGCCCAGCTGGTGGCCGAGCACACGTCGACGCGAGCGGTCGCCGGCATGTTCTGCGCCGGCGAGATCGGGCCGATCGGGGGGCGCAGCTTCCTGCACAGCTTCACTGCGTCGGTCCTGCTCTTCCCGACCGCATAAAACCCTGTTCGGGAGCCTCGGAGGCAGCGCGGTCGAGACCACCGTGGGCAGTAGGGTGGAACAGGCATGAGCGCCGACCCCCTCCTCGAGCAGCGTGCCATCAACGTCATCCGCGGCCTCGCCATGGACGCCCCCCAAGCGGCGAAGAACGGCCACCCCGGCACGGCGATGGCCCTCGCCCCGCTGGCCCACGTCCTGTGGACCCGCACCATGCGCTACGACCCCAGCGCACCCCACTGGCCCGACCGCGACCGCTTCGTCCTGTCGGCCGGCCACGCGTCGATCCTCCTCTACTCCATGCTGTACCTCACCGGGTACGGCCTGACGCTCGACGACATCAAGGCGTTCCGGCAGTGGGGCTCGCTCACGCCGGGCCACCCGGAGGCGGGGCACACCGCCGGCGTCGAGGTCACCACCGGTCCGCTGGGCCAGGGCGTCGCCAACGCCGTCGGGATGGGCGTGGCCGAGCGCTGGCTGCGGGCGAAGTTCAGTCCCGACCTGGTCGACCACCACACCTACGTGATCTGCAGCGACGGCGACCTGATGGAGGGCATCAGCCACGAGGCCGCGTCGCTGGCCGGGCACCTGGGCCTGGGCCGCCTGGTCTACGTCTACGACGACAACCACATCACGATCGACGGCAACACCGAGCTCACCTACACCGACGACGTGGCCCAGCGGTTCACGAGCTACGGCTGGCACGTCGAGCAGCTGGGCGAGATCGCCAACGACTGCGACGGCCTCGAGGCGGGGCTGGCCCGGGGCAGGGCGGTCGACGACAAGCCGTCGCTGCTGATCCTGCGCAGCCACATCGGCTACCCGTCGCCCACCTACACCGACACGGCCGACGCCCACGGCAACCCGCTGGGAGACGAGGAGATCGCCCGCACCAAGGAGATCCTGGGCCTGCCGCCCGAGCAGACCTTCTTCGTGCCCGAGGAGGTGCTCGACCTCTACCGCGAGGCCGGCGCCCGGGGCCGCGCCGCCCGCGAGGACTGGGAGAAGCGCCTCGCCGGCTGGACCGGCGACCGCTCGGTGTGGGACGCCTGCCAGGCGCAGTCGGGCCTGCAGGGCTGGGACGCGCAGCTCCCCACCTGGGAGGCGGGCGAGTCGGTGCCCACCCGCGCCGCGTCGAACAAGTGCCTGAACGCGCTGGCCGACGTGGTGCCCGGGCTGATCGGCGGCGGCGCCGACCTCACCGGCAACACCGGCACCGCCTTCGCCCACAGCGGCCAGCAGACGGCCGACAACCCCGAGGGCCGCCAGATCTACTTCGGCATCCGCGAGCACGGCATGGGCGGCGTGCTCAACGGCATGTCGCTGCATGGCGGCGTGCTGCCGTTCGGGGGCACGTTCTTCGTGTTCAGCGACTACATGCGCCCGTCGGTGCGGCTGGCGGCGCTGTCGCACGCCAAGGTCGTCTACTCCTGGAGCCACGACTCGGTGGGCCTCGGCCAGGACGGGCCGACCCACCAGCCGATCGAGCACCTGGCGGCCGTGCGGGCCATCCCCGGCCTGCGGGTGATCCGCCCGGCCGACGCCAACGAGGTCGCGGCCGCCTGGCGCATCGCGGTGGCGGCGCAGGGCCCGACGGCGCTGATCCTCACCCGCCAGGCCGTCCCCGTGCTGGAGGGCACCGCGGGTGCGCCGGTCGACCGGGGCGCCTACGTCATGTCCCCCGCCGACAGCCCCGCGGTCGTGCTGGTGGGCACCGGCAGCGAGGTGTCGGTGTGCGTCGACGCGGCCCGGCTGCTGCGCGACGGCGGTGTCGCCGCGCAGGTGGTGTCGATGCCGAGCTGGGAGCTGTTCGCGGCCCAGCCCGACGACTACCAGGACTCGGTGCTGCCTCCCGACGTGCCCACGCTGGCGGTCGAGGCGGGGTCGAGCTTCGGCTGGGACCGCTGGGTCGACGACAGCGTGAGCATCGACCGCTTCGGTGCGTCCGCCCCCGGCGACATCGCCCTGGCCAACTTCGGGTACACCCCCGACAACGTGGCCCAGCGAGCCCGCCAACTCATCTCCGATCTCTCCGAGGAGACATCATGAGCGAGAGACTCCAGACGCTCTACTCCGACTTCGGCCAGAGCCCCTGGCTCGACAACCTGCGCCGTGGCTGGATCACCGGCGGCGAGCTGGCCCGCTGGGTGGAGCGCGGCGTGCGGGGCATCACCTCGAACCCCACCATCTTCCAGAAGGCGATCGAGGGGTCCGACGAGTACGACGCCCAGTTCCGCGAGCTGACGGCAGCCGGCAAGAGCGTCGACGAGGCCTACTGGGAGGCGGTGATCGCCGACATCACCGATGCCCTGGCGATCCTGCGCCCGGTGCACGACGAGAGCGACGGCGTCGACGGCTACGTGTCGCTGGAGGTGGCGCCCAGCCTGGCGCGCGACACCGCCGGCACCGTGAACGCGGCGCGCGACCTGCACGCTCGCATCGCCCAGCCCAACCTGTTCGTGAAGGTGCCGGCCACCGCCGAGGGCGTCACCGCCATCCGGCAGCTGGTCAGCGAGGGCCACAGCATCAACGTCACCCTCATCTTCGGCATCGACCGCTACGACGAGGTGATCGAGGCCTACATCGCCGGCCTCGAAGACTACGACGGTGACCTGTCGCAGGTGGCGAGCGTCGCCTCGTTCTTCGTGAGCCGGGTCGACACCGAGGTCGACCGGCAGCTCGACGCCATCGGCTCGGTGGAGGCGCTGGCGCTCCGGGGCCGCACCGCGGTGGCCCAGGCGCAGTCCGCCTACCGGCTGTTCCAGCAGCGCTTCAGTGGCGCGCGCTGGGAGGCGCTGGCCGCTCGGGGTGCCCGGGTGCAGCGCCCGCTGTGGGCGTCGACGTCCACGAAGAACCCGGCCTACCCCGACACGCTGTACGTCGACACGCTGATCGGCCCCGACACCGTGAACACCATGCCGGAGGCCACGCTGGAGGCCTTCGAGGACCACGGCACGCTGGCCCGCACGGTCGACGCCGACTTCGCCGCGGCCGACGAGGTGCTCGCGAACGTCGAGCGTGCGGGCGTCGACCTCGACGCGGTGTCCGCACTGTTGGAGGATCAGGGCGTGGCATCGTTCGCCAAGAGCTTCGACGAGCTGCTCACCGCGCTGACGGTGAAGGCCGACGACTCCCGGAGGAGCACCGGCTGAGCCGGTGGTTCAACCCACGATGCACGGCGAGCTGGTAGTCGTCGACGACGTTCCCGGCGAGTTCGCCGAGCGGGTCATCGAGGCCTTCCACCGCCGCCCCAACGACGGCTTCTCGATCGCCCTCTCCGGCGGTGAGACGGCGCGGCGCTGCTACGAGCGCCTCGCCGACGACGCCGGCAGCCAGATCGACTGGTGGCAGGTCGATGTCTACTGGGGCGACGAGCGCTGCGTGCCGCTCGACAGCCCCGACTCGAACTACCGGCTCGGCCGCGAGGCGCTGCTGGAGCGGCTGGGGGCGGTCAACGCCAACTACCCGATGCGCTGCGACGAGGGCGCCGACCCCTACCAGCTGCGGCTGGGGCAGCTGGGCCGCATCGACGTGGTGCACCTGGGGCTCGGCGCCGACGGGCACACGGCGTCGCTGTTCCCCGACTCGCCGGCGCTCGACGCCGACCCGGGGCGGCTGGTGGTGATGAACGCCGACCCGTCGGGCCGCAACCCCTACCCCCGCATGACGCTCACCTACGCCGGCATCGAGCGGGCCCGGCTGGTGCTGATCACGGTGTCGGGCGAGGAGAAGAGCGACGCCCTGGCCCGGATCGCCGCCGGCGAGGACCTCCCCGCGGCCCGCGTCCGCGCCGAGCAGGTGCTCTGGCTGGTCGACCCGGCCGCCGCCGCCAAGCTCCCCTAGCCGGCGCTTGCGCGCTCCTTCCGCAGGCGCAGCTTCTCGAGCAGCTTCAGCAGGCCTTCCTCGAAGTTCGAGCGAAGGTCGACGTAGAAGATGTCGCGCAGCAGCGGTGGGATCTCGCAGTCCTCGATGATCACCGGGATCACCTCGATGTCGTGGCCGCCGCTGAGTTGGGTCATCAACGCGGTGTTCAGCTCGCGCCGTACCCACTGCGACACCACCGACTTCTGGCTGAGGACCACCAGCAGCGTGTCGCTGCGAGCGAGCGCTGCCTCGATCCGCGTGACGATCGAGTCGCCGGTCTGGAGCTCCCACTCCGAGTACCAGCTCTTGTGCCCGAAGGCCTTGAGGCCCATGGCGATCCGCTCGACGGTGGCCTTGTCACCCGAGGCGTGGCTGATGAACACACCGAGGTCGCGGCCGATGGGTGTGGCGGCCAGGTCGAGCGCCGCGGGCTCGGTCGGGTCAGCAGCGACGACCGGAGGCTCGCTCGCCTCGTTCAGGAGAGCCAGCCGCTCCTCGATCCAGTCAGCGAGCTCGATCGCCTCCATGATCGTCCTGTGGGCCTCGTCGATCAGCTGCTGGGTCCCCACATTGCCGCCGACCGCGTCGTGCGCCCACCGGTTGCGGGCGTCGACGAAGCGGTCGACGCGTTCGAGCCACACCTCGTCGATCAGGTCGGACAGCTGCTTGAAGTCCGTGTGGTCCTGCGCCGCCTGGAGGGCCTGGACCACCTTGGCGAGCGTCAGGTTCCGGACGACCTTCGTGGGCAGCCTCAGCTCGGTCTGGAGCCGTGACATGTTCCGTCCGTAGACCGCGTGCCCCAGCCGCGACAGCAGGCGCTTGAGCTCTCCCTCGATCGTCGTGGCGACCTCGGTGGCGGCGCCTGTGAGGTTCGGCTCGGCTGCGTTGAGGATGCACTCGCGCGAGAAGGTGGAGAGCGCGGACTCCAGCCGTGCCCGCGTCTTCACGCTCAGGGCCGCCGCATCGAGACGATCGCCGAGCTGTGCCAGGCTCTTTACCGCGGTGATCTGGCGGTCCTCGTCGAGCTGGTTGAAGGCTACCTGGTGATCGGCAGGCAGCCGGGCGAACACGCGCTCACCGGCCTGGACCATCGACGTGAGGTCGGGGCCTAGCGGCAACCCGGTCACGTCGGCGTCCCTGAACATCGGGAACTGCTCGGTTCCACTGGCCACCACGAGCGTCAGTCCCTCGAAGCGGACGTCGCCGCGGGTGGTGGCGCCGATCGCGTTCGTGGCTTCGTCGAGCTCCAGCATGTTCAGGCAACAGAGCTTGAGGAAGTAGTGGAATGGCCAACCCTGCCTGATCTGGAAGACGTGGACCAGCGTCTGGCGCAGAGCGTCGTGCCGGAGGAGCAGCTCGAGCACCTCGACGGGCCCCACGGGGGAGCGACCGCGCAACGAGAGGCCGACGAACGCCTCCACGGGATAGAGGTTGGCGTCGGCCGGCATCCACGTCGATCCCAGGATGTGGCCGGACTTGAGCAGCTGCTCGCGGTCGCCGCTCGACTCCGGGGCGTCGAAGTCCTCGACCAGGGCGTTGGCCGTCTCCTGCGTGACCGTCGTGTACGAGGTCCTCAGCTGGGGCACGATCTGTCGGTACGCCATGACCACGTTCTCCACCGTGATCTGCGCCGGCTCGTCGTTGGCACCCACTGCCAGGCTGGAGTGGAGCTGGTGGGACTCGGCAGCCGTGCCGTGCAGCAGCACGATGGTGTCCCAAGAACCGTAGACGACGTAGTGGGACACCCCCGTGCGCACCTGCTCGCTCTGACGGATCAGCTGCTCCAGCATCCCTGGCCGGACATTGGCTAGGAAGCCGAACGTCCTGAACCCCCGCTCCTGCAGCCAGCCCGGGTGGAGGACGGCATGCCGGACGACACGGTCGGCCACACGTCGCAGCTTCGGGCGGGCCTCCGGCAGCCCTCCGTCCACGGCGACTCGCTCGATGCGGGTCAGCGCCTCGTCCTTGGTGAGTGCCGGATCGGAGTCGAGCATCCGGACCAACGCCGCGGTGAGCCGGTCGTCGAGGTCGTCGAAGACGCCGATCACCGCTTACCGCCCCGCTCGACCCGGTTACATCCTCTGTTCATGTCACATCCGCCTGAGGTGTCCGAGTAGCCGCTCCGCTACGGGAAGTCAGGGTAGTCGGAGGCTCACTACAGGGCGTCGCGGTAGTCGTGCGGGTCGTTGGGGTCGGACCCGATGGGATACACGGGCCGCACCGAACGGCGCTCGGTGGCGCGGAGCTGCGCTCCCCGCCCGGTCGCGTGGCGGCCGTCGAAGGCCTCGGCGAAGGCCGGGTGGATGCAGAACGACTCGTCGGACCCGATGTGCAGGCTGCCCGTCCGTGTGTACTCGAACTCACCGACGACGTAGCGACTGGTGCTCTTGGTGTCGATCACGCGGCCGATGCAGCCGATCTCGAGCAGGCAGCGCAGGAACTGGCGGAACTCGAGTCCGGTCTCCTTGCGGATCCCGTTCTGGTTGTAGGTGCGGTGCAGGTCACCCTCGGCGATGACGTTGCCGAGGTTGGGCAAGGTCCGCTCGCAGCAGAGCCGGGCGCCGGGGTGGACCCCGGAGAAGGCGGCGAGGATGTCACGCACGATCTCGTACTCCCCGCGGCGGACCCCCTCGATCACCGCGATCGGCTTGACCGGCAGCGGCGCACCCGGATCGTGGGCCAGCTGCGCCTCCCACACGCAGTTGAGGATGGTGATGAGGTGGCGGGGCAGGAGCTGGGTGTGACGCACCAGGTAGGCGACGGTGTCCTCGGAGCCGCCGTAGCCGTTGGTGATGCTGTCCGGCAGGACCTGCTTGATGAGGTGGCGCGACTCGTCGTAGTCGATCGCCTCGGGCCGTGGATCGCCGTCGACGGCGTTCACCGCGACGATGTCGGGCTGGTAGAGGTGGCAGTAGATGTTCAGCCGGTTGCCGATCAGGGTGATGAGCTCGCGTGCGCTCCAGTGGGCGATCACCCGTCGGTGGAAGTCCTTGATCGGGTTGGCGGAGACCTTCTCGAGCACGCTCCACACCTCGGCCGGGAACGCGAAGCGGATGTCGAAGGAGCGGTCCGGACGGGTGCCGTCCCCGCCGACGAAGCGGAACAGGCCCTCGAAGGCCAGCCGCTCGACCTGCTGGTAGTCGGTGGTGGGCAGGTCACCGAGGTAGTGCTCGAGGGAGTCGACGATGAGCACGTAGCGATAGGGGCTCGCTTCGAGGATCTGGGTGCCGGCCTCGATCGCCTGGACGATGGTCCAGCCGTTGCCCGAGACCGAGTTGAGCAGGTCACCGACGCCCCCGGACGGTGTGCCCGCTCCGATGAGGGTGTTGAGCCGGCGGAGGTAGCTGGCGACCGAGGCCTGGGCGTCCACCGGCACGGCGCCGTTGCCGAGCGACTCCGAGAACTCGCGGACGGCGTGGTACCCGGGGTCCTCGGTCGGCCGGTCGCGGGCGATCTCGGCGAGGACGGCACACCACGCGAGGTCGCGCCAGAGCCGGGCGGTGTGCTCGGGGAACAGCCGTCGACCGCCGTGGACCAGGCTCCCGACGACGTCGAACACCCCCTGGTAGACGTCGGCGCTGGGCAACTCGACCGGCCGCACCCGGGGATCGAGCTTGGGCGCGGTGACGAACGCCGTCTTGCCGGCGCCCTTGCGGCCGATGACGTAGGGCGCCCCCGAGCTCTCGGCCTGGAGGTGGGTGCGGTTCGTGGGGTCGTAGAGCAGGCGGAGCAGCTCGGTGCTCGCGGTGAACTGGGTGGCGTCCGGCGGGCCGAAGGGCTGCTGGCGGGTGATGACCCGTTCGAGCTTGGGCAGCAGCCGTTGCCAGGTGTCCATGTTCGTTCGCGGGTCGATGACCTTCACCTCCGATGGGCGCGGACTATTCGAAAGGGCCGTCCGGCGGCGTCGACGCCCTCCAGGACCACCGTCGTGGCCGCGCACGCGGCCTCGGCGTCGTCCCGCTGGCGGTAGGCGTCGAGCAATCCCTCGTCGGCACCCAGACGGTGGTGGTAGCGGTCCCCCGGCGCCAGCTCGACCGGGGAGTCGATGGTGGTGGAGTCGGTGTCGTCGGCCACGGTCCAACGTTCCAGCACGACCGTGATCGCGCCCGAGTTGTGGCACTCGACGGCCACGAACCAGGGCGCGGGAAGGAGCGGGCTCCGCTCGGCGACGAGCTGCTCGGCGTTGCTCCGGGCCAGCGATCCCTGCTGCCACGAGCCCGCGGCCGCGTCGCGGGCCCAGCCCCGCTGGTGGTACTCGTCGGCGAGCCGCTCGACCGCGAGCCGCTCGGCCTCGGTCGCCAGGTTCGGGCGATCGAGCACGTTGACGACGTGCATCCGCAGGGCCACCGCCCGCTGCAGGATCGCCTGCTCGGCGTGGCGACGTTCGGTCCGCTCCAGCTCCTCGGCGACCAGCTGGCGTCGCTCGAGCTCGAGCACGGCACCCGTCGACTGGAGCTGTCGCACACCGAAGACGACCGCGGCCGGGATGCCGACCAACGTGGCGAACGCCTCGAACCACTCGGCCATGCTCCCGCCCACGTCCGGGTCGTACTCCTCGCCGGCGATCTGGACGCCGAAGACGTTCATCATCAGCAGTACGACGACCAGGACGGACGCGATCAGCACGACGATGATGGCCGAGAGTGGCCAGCGGGGAACCCGATCGTTCGGGACGAGCTGGCCATCGGGCTCGCGATCGAGCGATGCAGCGTCCGATCCGCCGGTTCCCCTGTCCACCATCCACCCGACGATAGGGCCGGATCCGACGACAGGGCCTACGTTCCGTGCACTAGCGTGCGAGCGGCGGTAGAGGTGGCGGAAATGGCGGCGGTTCTCTGTGTGCTCCAGGCTGGCGCGCCGGTGGTGCGACGATCTGGGGTTCTCGTCGTGGTCGCTGCGGTGGACCCAGGGGGTGCGAACATGGTGAGGCTGTCGTGACGATCGACGGGCAGGCGACGGTTGGCGTTGGGCTACTGGGCTGCGGCACGGTCGGATCCGCGGTCGCCCGGATCCTCCTCGAGCAGGGCAAGGTGCTGGCCGCCCGAACGGGGATCCGCTTCACGGTGGAGGCCATCGTCGTCAGCGACGTCACGAAGTCGAGGAAGTGGCAACCGCCCCTCGATCTGCTGACGACCGACGCGGCGAAAGTGGTGGCCAGCCCCGATGTCGACATCGTCATCGAGCTCATGGGCGGCGTCTCGCCCGCCGCCGAGCTGATCGACCGATCGTTGACTGCCGGCAAGCAGGTCGTCACCGCCAACAAGGAGCTCCTCGCCTGGCAGGGGACAGAGCTGTTGCAGCACGCGGCGGACTCGGGCACCCGCCTGTACTTCGAGGCCGCCGTCGCGGGCGGGATCCCCTTGCTGCGCGTCCTCCAGCTCTCGCTCGCGGCCGAGCCCGTCGAACTGGTCGCCGGCATCGTCAATGGGACGACCAACTTCATCCTGTCGTCGATGGCGGGGGACGGAACGCCCTACGTCGACGCCCTCGCGACCGCCAAGTCGATGGGCTACGCCGAGGCCGATCCGACTGCCGACGTCGAGGGGCACGACGCGGCGGCCAAGGCAGCGGTGCTCGCCCGCGTAGCCTTCGGGGCCGAGCTCACGCCTGCCAACGTCTATCGGGAGGGGATCGTCGGGCTTCCGACCGTGGCGTTCGCGATCGCGCAAGAGCTCGGGTGCACCATCAAGCTCCTCGCGCTCGTCGACCGCCATCCTGCGAACGGCGCGGTGGTGGCGCGCGTCCACCCCACGCTCGTGCCACTCGAACATCCGCTGGCCGCCGTCAACGGCGCATACAACGCGGTGTACGTCGAGGGCCCCTGGCTCGGCGACGCGATGTTCTACGGGCTGGGCGCCGGCGCAGCGCCGACTGCCAGCGCGGTCGTCGGCGATCTCGTGGCGGCGGCACGCGGCATCCCCGCGCCCCTCCCCCGGCCTGAGCGCCGGGTGGTCGGCACGATGGACGTCCTGTCGGCTCGGTGCTGCGTGGTGGCGACCGGCAGCGACAAGCCGGGTGTGCTCTCGCTCGTGGACCAGGTCTTCTCCACACAGGACGTGTCGTTGGCGACGATCGCGCAGTCGCGCTACGGCGACGGACCGAAGATCGTGCTGACCACGCGAGCCGCGCCGGAGCATCGGCTGCGCGCGGCCTTGCGCGGTCTGAGGGACCTCGACGTGATCGACGCCGTCGACGCGCGGATCCGCTTCTTCGACTCCGAGAACCACGACAACCCCGCGGAGGTTGGGACTCCCTCATGATCGAGAACTCCGCGAAGCCGTTAAGCGACCTCCTCAGCAAGCTGCGTCCCGGGTACCGGTGGCTGCACGCGTCCGGTGACAGCGATCGGGAACGGGTGATGGTGTCCCACCTGAGCTGCTCGAGTGGTGACGCACGGCCCGGCTCCCTCCACTTCTGCATCCGTGGCAAGGAGTTCGACGGCCACGACTTCGCCGACGAGGCGATCGCCAACGGTGCCGTGGCGTTGGTGTCCGGCTACCAGCTCCGGAGGACCACGCCGGTGCCCCAGATCGTGGTCAGCAACGTGCGAGAGGCGATGGCCCAGCTCGCGAGCGAGTTCTACTCCCATCCGTCGAAGTCGTGCGATGTCATCGGCATCACCGGCACGAACGGCAAGACCACCACGGCGGTGATGCTCGCGCACCTGTTGACACGCCTGGGAGTCGGGACGGCGGTCTTCGGCACGCTCACCGGCCAACGGACCACTCCGGAGTCCCTGGTCTTCCAGAAGCGGATTGCCAACGCCCTCGCCAGCGGCCTGCAGGCGGTGGTCACCGAAGTGACGTCGCACGGGCTCGTTCAGCACCGGGTCGATGCCACGGAGTTCCGCCTAGCAGTGTTCACCAACCTCAGCCGAGACCACCTTGACTTCCATCAGGACATGGACGACTACTTCGAGGCCAAGGCCCAGCTCTTCGACTCGGGGACCAGCCATGCAGCGGCCGTCAACCTGTCCACTGAGTGGGGCGATCGCCTGGCCCGGCGCGTCGATACCTCCCGCGTTCACCTGTTCGACACCTCCAAGATCGAGATCCTCGGGGTCGACGAACACGTCGTCGTGGAGTGGCGGGGCGAGGTGGTCCGGATGCCCCGCGCGCCACGGTTCTACGTGGAGAACGCAGTGACGGCGGCCGAATCGGCTCTCGCCCTGGGCTGTGCCGCATCCGCCGTGGCCGGAGCGTTCGAAGATCTGCCGAGGGTCGTGGGACGCTACGAGGCCATCGACGCGGGCCAACCGTTCTCCGTCGTGGTGGACTTCGCGCACACGCCCGATGCGCTCGAGAAGGTGCTGAAGGACACGGCGGAGATGGCGGACAGCGCACCGGTCACAGTCGTGTTCGGGTGCGGCGGTGAGCGCGACCCGGGCAAGCGAGCAGTGATGGGAGCCATCGCCGATACGCACGCCGACCGGGTGATCGTCACCTCCGACAATCCCCGGGGCGAGGACCCCGGACAGATCGCTGCCGACGTCGTGTCAGGGATCCCAGAGGACCGGCGTGGACTCGTCGACGTGGTCCTCGACCGCCGCGAGGCGATCTTCGCGGCCGTCCGGCGGGCCGAGCCGGGCGACGTCGTCGTGATCGCTGGCAAGGGCCACGAGCAGTACCAGGAGATCGACAGCATCCGGCTGCCGTTCCGCGACCAGGAGGTCAGCCGGCAGGCGATCCAACAGTGGGTCGCCACCGGTACCGGGCGGCCTCTACCCGACTAGAGCATGTCGCAACGCAGTAGATCCTGCTCGTTCTCACGACGAACGACCAGGCGCGCATCCCCGTCGCGGGCGAAGACCACCGGCGGGCGAAACGTCTTGTTGTAGCTGGAACCCATCGAGTGCCCGTACGCACCGGTCACAGGTGTGGCCAGCACGTCGCCGACGCGCAGGTCCGACGGGACACGGGCATCACGAACCAGTACGTCGCCCGACTCACA
>DATHJB010000229.1 GCA_035316325.1 Acidimicrobiales bacterium | reverse complement strand
CAGGTCGGCCGCCACCATCAGCTGCGCGCCGCACATCGCGGAGGGCAGCAGGCCGATCGAACCGCCACCCACCATCCGGCGGGCGATCTGCGGGGCAGCCAACGCCACGAACCCGATCGGACCGGCGGCCGCGGTGGCCGTCGCCGCCAGGCACACCCCGACCAGGAACAGCGCCGCCCGGGTCCGCTCCACCCGGACGCCCAGGCCGCGGGCCAGGTCGTCGCCCAGGTCGAGCAGCCGCAGCTGCCGGGCCAGCACCAGGGCCAGGGGCACCAGCACGGCCAGCGCCCACGAGACCGGCCGCACGTGGTCCCAGCTCCGGCCGTTGAGGCTGCCGGTGATCCACACGACCGCCCGCTGCACCTCGAAGATCTCGCCCCGGGTCATCAGGTACTGGGTGGCCGCCACCAGGGCCGACGTGACGCCGATGCCGACGAGCACCAGCCGGTAGCCGGCGATCCCCCGCCGGTAGGCCAGCGCGTAGACCACCAGCGAGCTGGCGAGAGCGCCCGCCAGCGCCCCACCCGTCACCTGCAGGGTCGTGCCGTGCAGGTTGATCACCACGAACGCCGCCGCGAAGGCGGCGCCGGCGTTGACGCCCACCACGTCGGGGCTGGCCAGCGGGTTGCGCACCAGGCGCTGGAAGATCGCCCCCGACATCCCGAAGGCGGCACCCACCAGCAGGCCCGTGAGGCCCCGGGGCAGGCGCAGCGTACGGACCACGAAGTCGGTGCCGGCGTCGCTGCCGCCCAGCAGGCTGCGCACCACGTCGGCCACCGGCAGCGGGTAGTCGCCGACCGTCAGCG
Organism: Acidimicrobiales bacterium; assembly: GCA_035316325.1. NCBI lineage: Bacteria > Bacillati > Actinomycetota > Acidimicrobiia > Acidimicrobiales > Acidimicrobiales bacterium. Next base: position 48,328 of record DATHJB010000229.1, on the reverse strand, counting down.
ACCGCACGAACACCGCCAGCGCCCCACCCGCCAACCCCAGGGTGACGATCACGGCCCGCGTGTCGACCCGGGTCGACAACCGGAGGCCCAGCAGCCGCACCCGGACGGCCCGACCGGGGAGCGGGACAGCGGCCGTGGTCGCCGGCGCCGTCGCGGTGGCCGTCACAGCGCCGCCAGGTTCCGGCGGCGGACGAGGGCCACGAAGAACGGCGTCCCGATGACGGCGGTCACGATCCCCACCTGCAGCTCTCCCGGGCGGGCCAGCACCCGGCCCAGCACGTCGGCCGACAGCAGCAGCGTCGGCCCCAGCAGCAGCGACCACGGCAGGATCCAGCGGTAGTCGGGGCCGGTGATGGCGCGGGCGACGTGGGGCACGGTGAGGCCCACGAAGCCGATCGGGCCGGCCGCGGCGGTGGCGGCGCCGCACAGCAGGATCACCGCCAGGGCGGCGACGGCCCGGCCCAGCCGCACCCGCGCCCCCAGGGACCGGGCCACGTCGTCGCCCAGCGCCAGCGTGTTGAGGAGCCGGGCCGACGCGAACGCCAGCACCGCGCCCACCAGCAGGTAGGGCAGCACCTGGCGGAGCACCTCGCCGTCGCGGCCGGCGATCGAGCCGACCACCCAGAAGCGGTACTGGTCGAGGCTGGTGACGTCGAGCAGCAGGATCGCGGAGGTGATCGAGGAGAGCAGCGCCGTGAGCGCCGCGCCCGCCAGGGCCAGCTTCACCGGGGTCGCCCCGCCCCGGCCCGCCGAGCCGAGCAGGTACACCACCACCGCGGCCACCCCGGCACCGAGGAACGCGAACCACACGTAGGTCGACAGCGACCCCACGCTGAAGGTGTGGATCGCCACCACCACGCCGAGGCCGGCGCCGGCCTCGATGCCGAGGATGCCCGGGTCGGCCAGGGGGTTGCGGGTCACGCCCTGCATCACCGCCCCGGCCAGACCCAGTGCGGCACCGACCCCGATGCCGATCAGCGTGCGCGGCACCCGGAGGCTGCGCACGACGAGGTGGTCGTTCGACCCGTCGAAGTGGAGGAGGGCGTCGACGACGGTGCCGAAGCCGAGCGGCTTCGACCCGAACGCCACCGAGCTCAGCGCCACCAGCGCCAGCGCCCCGGCGGCGACGACCAGCCCGGCGCCCCGCCCCCAGCGGAGCTTCATGTGGCCGCCAGCTGCCGGGCCTCCAGGTCGGCGACCCAGCGGCACTCACGATCGGCGGCGGCACGCTTCGGGCAGTTGGCACACCAGTCGTCGCCCGAGAGCTTGTAGTAGAGGCAGCAGGTGCCCCGGGCCGTGCGGTGGGCCACGCCACCCGACCAGCCCACCGCCACGAGCGAGGGACGGACGCGGAGTCGCGGCGCCCGGGCCGCCAGGGCGTCGATGAGGGCCGCGACCCGGGGCCAGGACGCCTCGGCGTCGTCGCCGTCACCGTCATCGTCACGGTCGTCGTCGTTGCCGTTGCTGGCCGCGACGGCGGCCGAGTACTGGACGACCTGGTCGGCCACGGCGTCGGCGACCGTGCCCCACATGCCGCCCAGCCCGAACGACGCGTGGGCCCGGATGTGGGCGAACACGGGGTTGAGCAGGGCGACGAGGTCGTCGGCGACCCGGTCCCGCAACGTCGCCTCGTCGACCACCACCGCGACGTCGGGATGGGTGGCGAGCGGGTCGCCCGGCAGGACCAGCAGGGGTTGGGGCGCCACGGCGACGGCGTCGAACCAGCCGCCCTCGTGGCGCCGGACGGCGAGCGAGCGGGGCGCGAGCCGCCACGCCCGTCGCTCGCCCACCAGTTGCGTGGCGACGGGCCCGGCCAGAAGGGACCCCAGCCACGACGCGAGGTACGAGCCGGCGACGTCGCTGCACCCCTTGGTGGTCCGGGCGCGCAGGCCCGCCAGCCACGAGGCGACGAGCCGGTCGTCGGCGACCACCTCGTCGAGGCGGTGCCAACCGGCGCCCTGCGGCGTCGCCATCGAGTAGCCGCACCAGGGATCGACCGCGTCGAGCCGTGCGAGCACGGCTGCCAGCGGTCGCTCCCCGGTCATCACGTTGTTAGGCTTGCCTAAGACACAGGCATAAGTCAACCTGCGATGACTTTCCGGGCCGCCGACGGTCTGAACCTCGAGGACGTCCGAGAGGAGAGGATCATCGTGACTGGATCTTTGGGCAGCATGCTGCTGGCCAGCACCGACCCCGACCGGCTCAAGGCCTGGTATGGCGAGGTGTTCGACGTCGAGCCCGACGCCGACGGGTTCCTGCAGTTCGGCGGCGTGGCGGTGCTCGTCGACGGGCGTGACGACGTCGCCGACCGCAACCCCGAGCCCGACCGCGTGATCCTGAACTTCCACGTGGACGACGCCCGCGCCACCGCGCGCCGCCTCGCCGAAGCCGGCGCCACGCTGCTGGTCGAGCCCGAGTGGCGGGGCCAGGCGTGGTTCGCCACCGCGCTCGACCCGGACGGCAACTGCCTGCAGCTCATCGAGCTGAGCGACGAGTACTACTCGAGCCGGGGCCGGAAGCGGCCCACGTCGGAGTCGGCGTCGGAGCCGGCGTCGTCGGGCACCGGCGCGCTGGGACGGGGCAAGGCCGCCTCCCGGCTGCCGGCGCAGGACCTCGACCGGGCGCGGGCGTTCTACGCCGAGAAGCTCGGCCTCGAGCCGGTCGAGGAGCGGCCCGGCGGCCTGCGCTACCGCTGCGGCGACACGGTGTTCTCGCTGTTCGCCTCGACGGGAGCGGCGTCGGGCCAGGCCACCCAGATGGGCTGGGTCGTCGACGACATCGAGGCGACGGTCGCCGAGCTGCGCGGCCGAGGCGTCGTGTTCGAGGACTACGACGTGCCCGGGCTCGAGACCGTCGACGGCATCGCCGAGGTCAGCGGGAACTACCCCTCCGACGGCGGCATCGGCGAGCGGGCCGCCTGGTTCCACGACAGCGAGGGCAACCTCATCGGCCTCGGCCAGACCCTGCGCTGAGGCTTCCGACGCTCGTACCCTGACCGGCATGTCGGGGTTGCCGGAGATCGACGTCGGGCCCCTGCTGGGGCGGCCCGGCGACGTGGGCGACGTCGCCGGCGCCATCGACCGGGCGTGCCGCGACGTCGGCTTCTTCTACGTGGTCGGCCACGGCGTCGAGCCCGAGCTGCTCCGACGCCTCGACGCCGCGGCCCGGGAGTTCTTCGCCCTGCCCGAGCCCGAGAAGGCCCGCATCGCCATGGCCCGGGCCGGCCGCGCGTGGCGCGGGTGGTTCCCCCGCCGAGCTCCGCGACACGGTGCTGGCCTTCCTCGACGCCATGACCACCCTCGGCCGGGCCATCCTGCGAGGCATGGCCCTCGGGCTCGGCCACCCGGCCGACTGGTTCGCCGACCACCACCTCACCGACGACCCGCTGGTGCTCTTCCGCATCTTCCGCTACCCGCCGGCACAACCCTCCGAGGAACGCTGGGGCGTCGGTGAGCACACCGACTACGGCCTGCTCACCCTGCTCGCCCAGGACGGCAACCCCGCACTCCAGGTGCGCACCCCGAGGGGCTGGGTCGACGCGCCGCCCCGACCGGGGAGCTTCGTGTGCAACCTCGGCGACATGCTGGAGCGGCTGAGCGGTGGCCGGTACCGGTCGACCGCCCACCGGGTGCGGAACGGGAGTGACGCGGAGCGGCTGTCGTTCCCGTTCTTCCTCGACCCCTCGTGGGACGCGGTGGTCGGTGCCGCCGGGAGCACCTACGGGGACTACGTCATGGGCAAGGTGGCCCGGGTGTTCCCGGACCTCGCGGCCAGCGACGAAACTTCGACAGAAGTGGCGCCATAGCAGCCGTTCCTGTCGAAGTTTCGGGTCTGGTCGAGGTTTCGGGGCTGGGTCAGCAGTGGGTGACCAGGTTGTCCCGCTGGAGGAGCAGCCGGTGCCAGATCGCGGCGTAGCCGGGCCTCACCGGGCGCAGGCGGGCCGTCATGACCGGGCCGTCGGTCTCCACCGAGTCGATCTCGAGCTGCTCGCTCCACGGCTCGCCCGACTGCAGGGACCGGCCCTCCGCCACCAGATCCTGCAGCGTTTCGGCGTTGGCCTCGGCGGCCTCCGCGGACTCGTGCACGTAGGCGATCACCACCACCGGGCCGTCGTCGTCGGCGATGGCCCCGGCAACCCCGGTGAACGGCTCCTGCAGCGCATCGGTGCACGCCGCCTCGAGCTGCTCGGGCGACCCCAGGCTCGACGCGAGGTCCAACGACAGGGTGCCCCGGTACAGCAGGGCCGAGTAGGCGTCGGCGTCGTCGACGGCCTGCGCCAGCGACACCATCACCTCGTCGTCGGCCACGGTCGGAGTGCCGGACCCGTCGCCGCGCGCGGCGTCCATCTCCTCGGCGGAGCGGGTGATCACCAGCCGGTCGTCGTCGAGCGACAGCCACTGCGGCTCGCCCAGCGGCCGGGCGGGCGTCCGCTCGTCGAGGTTCGTCTGCACCTCGGGGTCGCCGGCGATCCACACCCCGTCGTCGGGCTCGCCGAGGGCCTCGGTGATCCGGTCCTCGTCGAAGCCGCCGTCCATCACGGTCACGCTGTTCGGCGGCGCCTGCAGCTCGACGAAGCTCCGCACGTCGAACACGCTCCAGCCGACGTCGTCGACGAACTCCTCGAGGCCGACCATCTCCTCGATGTGGGCGACCTCCGGCGGCATGACGGCCACCGGCGTCCGCTCGCTGTCGCCCTCCAGCACCTGCCCGGTGATGGTGCTGATCACGTCCATCTGGTCGTCGAAGGCGGCGGCGTCGGGTGAGTCCGGCAGCTCGACGCCCGCCAGCCGGGCCGCCCGGGCGAGGTCGCCGTACGCCACCGTCAGGGTCCCGTCCTCCTCCGCGGACGACGGGACCGGCAGCGTGCCCAACATGGCCTCCACCCCGTCGCTACCACCGCCGCCCGGCAGCCCGCCGCCCCCGTCGTCGTCGTCGGAGGAGCAGGCCGCCAGCGGCAGCAGCAGAGCAGTCACGAGTCCGAGTCGTCGCCACATCCGGGCGACGCTAGTGGGCTAGCCGACGAGGACCGGTTCGCGGCTGTCCTCCTCCTCGGCCGGCTCGCTCGTGCCGCCCTCCAGGTCGAAGGTGGGCAGGATCCGGTCGAGCCAGCTCGGCAGCCACCAGTTCCAGTCGCCGAGCAGGCGCATGGTGGCGGGCACCAGCACCATCCGGACGATGGTGGCGTCGACCAGCACGGCCGTGGCCAGGCCCAGACCGAACATCTTGATCGTGGGGTCGTCGCCCAGGGCGAAGGCGGCGAACACGCTGATCATGATCAGCGCCGCCGACGTGATGACCCGGCCTGTCGCCGCGATGCCCTCGATGACCGCGCTGTCGCTGTCGCGGCGGGCCAGGTACTCCTCCCGCACCCGGGAGAGCAGGAACACCTCGTAGTCCATGGACAGGCCGAACAGGATGGCGAACAGCATCATCGGCAGGAACGACACGATCGGTATCGACTCCTCGACGCCGAACAGGCTGCGCCCCCAACCCCACTGGAACACGGCCACGATCACGCCGTAGGCCGCGCCGATCGACAGCAGGTTCATGACCGCGGCCTTCAGCGGCACCGCGATCGACCGGAACACCACCATCAGCAGCAGCACCGACAGCAGGATCACGGCCCCGATGAACCAGAGCAGCCGGCCCTGGATCTTCTCCGACAGGTCGATGAAGCTCGCCGTCGCCCCGCCGATGTGGACCGCGGTGGCGCTGTCGGCCGCAACGCCCGCGGAGGCCAGCGCCTCCGGCACGACGTCGTCGCGCAGCCGGTGGATGAGGTCGTTGGTCGCCTCGTCCTGGGGCGACGTGGTGGGGATCACTCGCAGCACGGCCGCGGTGCCGTCGTCGTTGAGCCGGGGCGGCGCCACCGCCTCGACACCCGGGTCGGCGTCGACGGCTGCGGACAGCCCGTCGAGCACCGCGGCGGAGGAACCCTCGCCCGAGCCGAGCTCCACCGACAGCACGAGCGGGCCGTTGAAGCCGTCGCCGAAGCCGTCGGCCAGCAGGTCGTAGGCCCGACGTGTGGTCAGCTCCTCCGACTGGCTGCCGTTGTCGGGCCAGCCCAGCCGCAGGCTCAGCACGGGGGCGCTGGCCAGGCCGAGCACCACCATGCCGAGCGTCAGGTAGCGCCAGGGGTGGGCCGACACCTGCCGGCCCCAGCGGTGCCACAGCGACTCGCGGCCGCTCTCGACGAGCCCGGTCGAGGCCCGCATCCCGGGCAGGCGCAGGGCGTTCACCTTGTGCCCGGCGAACCCGAGCAGGGCCGGCAGCAACGTGAGCGCCACGGCGACCATGACCGCCACGGTGAGCCCGGACATCAGGCCCATCACCGTGACGGCGGGGATGCCGGCGATGGCCAGGCCGGTGATGGCGATCACCACGGTGATCCCGGCGAACAGCACGGCCGAGCCCGAGGTGGCGATCGCCCGGCCCACCGCCTCCTCCACGGACATGCCCTTGTGCAGGTTCTCGCGGTGGCGGGTGACGATGAACAGGGCGTAGTCGATGCCCACGCCGAGGCCGATCATCGAGGCGAGCGTGGGCGCCACGTTCGACACGTCGACCACCGCCGACGCGACCGTGATGAGCCCCACGCTGGCGAGCAGGCCCACCAGGGCGACGCCGATGGGCAACCCCATCGCCACCACCGACCCGAAGGCCACCAGCAGCACCACCATGGCGACCGCCAGGCCGATCAGCTCCTCGCCACCGGGCTCGGCCCCGGAGGCCTCGCTGGGCAGCTCGCCGCCCAGCTCCAGGGTGACGAGGCCCGAGTCGTCGGCGGCCTCGGCCACGCCCTCCAGGCGACCGAAGGCGGCCTCGCGGATGTCGTCGGACGGCACGGCGTACTGGACGTCGGCGAGCCCGACGGTCCCGTCGGGCGAGAGCTGCAGCTCGCCCACCCCGCCCACGTCGGGCTGGGCGGCCACGTCGGAGAGGGCCGTGGCCACCACGGCGGCAACGTCGGGCGAGGTGAGCGTGCTGCCCTCGTCGGCGGCGAACACCAGCTGGGCGGAGGTGCCGGCTGCCGCCGGGAAGTCGTCTTCGAGCACGTCGAGCGCCCTCTGGGACTCGACGCCGGGGACGCTGAACTCGTCGCTGGACTCTCCCCCTGCGGCCTGGCCGAGGACGAGGATGCCGATCGCGGCGACCACCCAGACGACGACCACGAGTCGCCGCCGGCGGACCGCGCCGCGACCCAGTCGGTAGAGGAGGAGTGTCATGGGAAGACATTGTGGCATAGACTGCCAGTTGTCAACCTATGACATATGACACGCCATAGCCGGGAAACAGGCCATCATGAAGAGCATGACTCCAGGGTGCAGCGTGCCCGGGCTGCGGGAACGCAAGAAGGCCCAGACGCGCGAGGCGATCATCGCCGCGGCCCTCGAGCTGTTCGAGCGCAAGGGCTACGACGCCACCACCATCGAGGAGATCGCCGAGGCGGCCGACGTGTCGCCCCGCACGTTCTTCCGCTACTTCGACTCCAAGGTCGACGTGGTCATGGCACCCAAGGACGACTCGGACGACGAGTTCGGCAACCGGCTCAGCGACCGCCCACCCGAGGAGGGCCCGGTCGAGGCCACCCGCCAGGTGATCCGCACCACGCTGGCGGCGGTCATCGCCGAGGACCCGGCGTTCGTCCGGCAGATGCGGGTGATGCTCTGCACCCCCAGCCTCCAGGCCACCGCCCGGGAGCACTTCAACGAGCACCACGACGACATGGCCGCCGACTTCGCCGAACGCATGGGCATCGCCAAGGACGACCTCCGTGCCCACGTCGTCGCCTCCGTGGTGGGCAACACCATCTGGACCGTCGTCAGCCGCTGGCTCGCGGAGAACAGCCCTCCGGAGACCCTCCTGGAGATGATCGACGAGGCGTGCAACCTGCTCTCCAACGGCATCGACCAGCCCGTCCAGCCGTGAGCGAGCTCCAGGAGCAGGCGCGACGCAACCTCTGGATGCACTTCTCCCGGCTGGGGGCCTACGCCGACGCCGAGGTGCCGGTGATCGTGAAGGGCGAGGGCGCCTACGTGTGGGACGAGCACGGCACCCGCTACCTCGACGGGCTCTCCGGCCTGTTCACCGTGCAGATCGGCTACGGCCGCACCGAGCTGGCCGAGGCCGCCGCCCGCCAGGCCACCCAGCTCGCCTACTTCCCGCTGTGGGGCTACGCCCACCCCACCGCCGTCACCCTGGCCGCCCGCCTGGCCGACCTGACCCCCGGTGACCTCAACCGGGTGTTCTTCACCAGCGGCGGGTCGGAGGCGGTCGAGTCGGCGTGGAAGCTGGCGCGCCAGTACTTCCGGGCGATCGGCCAGCCGCTGCGCTCCAAGGCGATCAGCCGCACGATCGCCTACCACGGCACGTCGATGGGAGCGCTGTCGATCACCGGCCTCCCGGCCCTCAAGGTGCCGTTCGAGCCGCTCGTGCCCGGCACCGCCAAGGTGGCCAACACGAACCGCTACCGCTGCCGGCTCTGCTCGCACGCATCCGCCTGCACGCTGTCGTGCGCCGACGACATCGAGGACGCCATCCTGCGGGAGGGGCCCGAGACCGTGGCCGCCGTGTTCCTCGAGCCGGTGCAGAACGCCGGCGGCTGCCTGGTGCCGGCCGACGGCTACTTCGTCCGGGCGCGCGAGATCTGCGACCGCTACGGGGTGCTGCTGGTGTCCGACGAGGTGATCTGCGCCTTCGGTCGCCTCGGCCACATGTTCGGCGCCGAGCGCTACGGCTACCAGCCCGACATCATCACCTGCGCCAAGGGCCTCACCTCGGGCTACTCGCCGCTCGGGGCGATGCTGGCCAGCGACCGCCTGGCCGAGCCGTTCCTCGAGGGCACGGCCACCTTCAACCACGGCTTCACGTTCGCCGGCCACCCGGTGAGCTGCGCCGTCGCGCTGGCCAACCTCGACGTCTTCGAGACCGAGGACGTGCTCGGCAACGTCCGCCGCCACGAGGCCGACCTGCGGGCCCGGCTGGAGGGCCTGGCCGACATCCCCATCGTCGGCGAGGTGCGGGGCGCCGGCTACTTCCAGGCGATCGAGCTGGTGCGCGACCAGGCGACGAAGGAGAACTTCACCCCGGAGGAGCGTGAGTCGCTGCTGCGCAGCTTCCTCCCCGGGCGCCTCGCCGAGGCCGGGCTGCTGTGCCGCGCCGACGACCGCGGCGGCTACCCCGTCGTGCAGCTGGCGCCACCGCTGGTGTGCGGCCCGTCGCACTTCGACGAGATCGAGGCGGCCCTGCGGACGACGCTGACCGCCGCGGCACAGCGATACCGCGCGTAATCCCCGCTAGACGCACCGACTGGGCATGCCCGGTGCTCGATCCGCGAAGATGCCCCGTCGAAAAGTGCAGCGCAGGCATTGAGGCTGGGGTCGAAATGCGCCGAATACCCATTCGTTTCAAGCTCGTCGGCGCCCTCGCGGTGCCGATGCTGGGGCTGTTGACCGTCATCGTGATCGAGGTGCTGGGCACCACGGCGGCGGCGCAGGAGGTGCGCGACCAGACGGCGATGGCGACCGCCGTGATCGGTCCGTCGGGGCTCATGTCGGGGCTGCAGGACGAGCGCAACTGGTCCTCGGTCGAGCTCATCGGCCAGGAGTCCGTGGTGGCGCTGCAGGTGACCGGCTACGAGGAGACCCGCCGGCGCACCGACGCCGCCATCGCCGAGTTCCAGCGGGACGTCGCCAGCAAGGGCGGCGCGGTGGCCCAGGCCTACGGTCCCGCGCTCGAGGGGCTGGGCGATCTCCAGGCGCTGCGCGCCGACATCGACGCCTTCACCGCGCCCCGCGGCCTCGAGAACAACAACTTCGCCGACACGATCTTCAACCGCTACGCCGAGCTGATCGACCCGTTCCACGACGGCAACACCCGGCTGGCGCTGGCCATCGACGACTCCACGCTGCGGGAGGGCGTCGAGCTCATCGACGTCAGCTCGCGGCAGATGGAGGTGGTGGCGACCGTCCTGCGCGACGTCCTCCAGGGCGAGCTCAACGGCGGCATCGAACGCCCCGACATCCGGAAGATCGCGGCCGGGGCGAACGAGTTCCGGCGCCACGACCGCACCCTCACCGAGGCGCAGGGGCCGTACGCCGACGACAGCCCCGAGAGTCGCAACCTGGCGGCGTTCGCCGCCGAGGTGCTGGCCGCCACCGACGAGGCCATCCAGGGTCGGGTCGACATCACCGCGGTGCTGGGGGTCGCCAGCGTTCCCGTCGAGGACTCCTACATGGGGCGCCGTGACATGGTGTCGCGGCAGCTGGTCGACGAGGCCGACACGCTGGTGAGCGCCGCCGACCGCCGGGTGGCGCTGCTGCGGGCGCTGGCCCTGATCGCCGTGGTGGCCGCGGCGGTGGCGACGTGGGTGGTGTCGCGGTCGATCACCGGGCCACTGCGGGCGCTCACCCGGCAGGCCACCGACATGGCCAACCACCGGCTGCCCGAGGCGGTCGTCGGGATCCTGGACACGCCGCTGGGCGACGACGTGGTGGTGCCGGAGGTGGACTCCGTGGCGGTGGAGACCAGCGACGAGGTGGCCGACGTCGCCGACGCCCTCAACACCGTGCAGGACTCGGCGCTCAGCCTGGCGTTCGAGCAGGCCGTGCTGCGCCGCAACATCGCCGACTCGTTCGTCAACCTCGGGCGCCGCAACCAGAACCTGCTGTCGCGCCAGCTCAACTTCATCACCGAGCTCGAGGCCAACGAGACCGACCCGGACATCCTGTCGAACCTGTTCCGGCTCGACCACCTGGCGACGAGGATGCGCCGCAACGCCGAGTCGCTGCTGCTGCTGGCGGGGATCGACCCGCCACGGACGTGGTCGGGGCCGGTGCGGGTCAACGACGTGATCCGCGCCGCGCTGGGCGAGGTCGAGGACTACCAGCGGGTGGTCGACCGCGGCGTCGAACCCGCGCTGGTGCTGGGCATGGCCGCTGCCGACCTCGCCCACCTGCTCGCCGAGCTGATCGACAACGCGCTGATCTACTCACCGCCGGACCAGGCCGTCGAGGTGCGCGGCGGGCGCCGCTCGGACGTCGAGGGCGGCGGCTACATGCTCGCCGTGATCGACGCCGGCCTGGGCATGCGGCCGGAGGAGCTGGACCGGGCCAACCGGCGGCTGCGGGGGGCGGAGTCGTTCACGATCGCCCCGTCGAAGTACCTGGGCCACTACGTCGCCGGCCACCTCGCCGCCCGCCACGGCATCGGCGTCACCCTCTACGCCTCCCAGGGCGGCGGCATCACGGCGGTCGTCCACCTGCCGACACCCCTCATGGTCGAGGCCGAGCCGGCCATCTCGGTGCCGATGTTCTGAGGAGCCGAGCGGATACGGCGCAAGGCACAGCCCACGAGTCCGGCATTTGGCGGCCGAGTACCACCTCAACAGCGAGGCTCCCGGCAACGCAGCACCGCAACACGAGACAAGGTGGACCTGTCCGCGCACGTTCTAGGTCGCGTCGCCCATGAAGCCGAGGGCGGGGGCCTCCTCGCCCGGCGGGGGCGGGGGCGGTACCGGATCGAGGGTGAAGATGCGGGTGGTGCGGCCCTCGGCGGTCTCCTCGTGGACCAGGCGGAGGCCGGGCGGCCGGTCGTCGTCCTGCAGGTGGGCCAGCTGGGGCCGCAGCCGGCCGGCCGTGTACCAGTCGACCACCAGGTAGTGGGCGCCGTAGTGGCGGGCGTAGGCCATGATCTCGTCGAAGTCGGCGTACGGGATCGCCATCGTCGGCCGCTCGGCGTAGTAGGCGGCCACCATGCTGCGGGTCATCACCCGGTCGTCGGGGTCGGTGTGGGCCGCCAGCCACTCCCCCGCCCGGCGCTGGTCGAGGTGGTCGCCCGGGTGCCACCAGCCGCCGGCGCCGTAGAACGCCCCCAGCGACGACGCCGCCAACAGCACCAGCAGCACCGCCATCGTGGGACCGCGGGCGCGGCGCGGCAGGGTCGGCACCGTGGTTCCGGCCATGACGACGGCGACCGCCGCGGTCACGATCAGGTAGCGGGGCTGCACGAAGAAGGCCAGGGCCGTGCCGACCGGCAGCAGCGCCACGATCGCCAGCAGCTGGGTCCCCCGCTGCCGGCGGGCGCGCCAGGCGCCGGCGACCGCCAGCACCCACACCGGCAGCGGCAGCAGCCACCAACCGCCCACGTTCTTCCCCAACGACACGACGTTGGTGCCGAGGATGCCGGCGTAGCCCGCCGGGTCGTCCTCGGCGAGGCCGGTGAGCGGCGTCCGGTCGTCCTGGATGTGGAGGCCCGAGTCGTCGAGGGCGTAGAGCACCTCGTCACGGGCCCGGCGGTCGCTGCGGGCGACGGCGTGCCACGCCTCGATGGAGGCGTCCTGCGTCTTGGCGGTGAGCTCCCACCTCCCGGTGTGGGTGTGCAGGAACGAGGCGTACGGCACCACGCACACGGCCAGGGGCAGGGCGAACACGGCCGCGGCGAGCGCCCCGGCCCGGAGACGGCGGCCGCCACCGGCGCGCGCCGCCACGACCAGCACCGCGACGCCCAGCGGGGCCGCTGCGAACAACCCCTCGGGGCGGGTCAGGTAGGCCAGGCCGACGCACAGTCCCCCGCCCGCGAAGCGGGCCAGCTGAGCAGGCCCCTCGCGTCGGGACGCCGCCACCACCAGGTACGCGGCCGACACCACGAGCAGGGTGTACTCGGCCTCGGAGCCGGCGCCGCGGGCGGCGGGGGTGGTGGCCAGGCCGGGCGCCAGGGCGGCGACCCAGGCGGTGGCGACCGCGGCCTTCGGGCCGGCCAGGCGGTGGGCGAGCAGCGTGAGGACCACCACCAGCGCGGTGCCGGCGAGGATCGTCAGCCACACGGTGCCGGTGTGCGGGTCGTCCACCAGGTGGCTGGCGGCCCCCAGCAGAGCCGGCACCAGCGGCGGGAAGTGCAGCTCGGCGTGGCCGTCGCGCTCGTAGCCGTCGCCGTCGGCGAGCGACAGGCCCGAGCGCAGGTAGGCGGTCTCGTCCACCGAGGGGGCGTCGTCGGTCAGCCCGATGGCGACCCGAAGCCCCAACCCGACCACCAGCGCGGCCAGCACCAGCAGCAGGGCACGGCGCCCGGTGTCGTCGCCGCCGTCGCGCCGCGGCGCCGGGGTCTCGACGGAGGGAACGTCGGCCGGCGCGGGGGTCGCCAGCGACAACACGGACATCGGTCCCGGACGTTAGGAAGCCCCGGTTACGCCCGAATGGCCGCCGGTCGCCCACCCTGCGACCGAACGGCGAACAGTCAGCGGCGCACGACGTGGGCGATGGCGAGGCCCACCGCGATCAGAGCCAGCACCGCCCCGTACGTCATCGCGAAGAGGATCCCGAGCGGGCGCCAGCTGCCCACCTCGGTGAAGTCGCCCCGCTCACCGAGGCAGAAGAGGCTGAAGCTGGTGCTGGTGCCCTCGGCGCCATCGACGGTCGTGCGGACCACGTACGAGTCGGACTGCCCGTCGGGGCAGAGCACGGGCGCCGTCCACCGCATGGCGCCCGGGTACACGACCAGCCCGATCGACAGCACCACCAGGATCGCCACGGCCACGCCGACGAGCACCGCCAGCCAGATGAGGAAGAACCGCAGCCACATCAGCGCTGGACCCCCACGACGACGGCGTCGGGACCGAAGGTGACCGAGACCGTGCGTCGCCGATCGGAGACCGTGATCGTCGTCTGCGGGTCGGTGCCCGCGGCCGGCCGGGCGATCGTCGCCCCCGAGGCATGGCCCCTGGCCAGGTCGGCCTCCTCGAGTGCCGCGTCGACCATCGCGTCGAAGCGGCGCAGGCCGGCGGCCTCCGCGGTGAACACCGTCGACTCCAGCGACTCCTCGGTCGACGACCGGGCCACCGGCTCCGGCCCGTCGAGTCCCCTCCCGCCGAACATGCCGCTGGTGCCGAAGTCGTAGGCGTCGAGGTCCTCGGTCGTGCCCGGGACCATGACCTCCAGCGCCACGTGCGACGCCACCACGCTGACCGACCGCAGCCGGGGGGTGGCCTCGCCCTGGTCGTCGGCCACGGCGGCGACCGCGTCGAGCAGCACCTCCTGGCTGAGGCCGCCGCCCCGCGACTCCACCTCCTCCTGGAGGTCGTCCCGCGTCACCGACCCGACGCACGCCACCAGCACCGTCGCCGCGCCGGCCAGGATCACCCGGCCGAACCACCCGCTCGCCCGCACGTCAGTGTCCCGAGTCGCAAGTCATGCTGCGATTTCGACGGGTCTGAACGCCGCTCACTGCGTCCTCCTCCTCACCAGGGGCCCCACCCTGCCTGCGTCGCATCCTGCTGGGCCGACCCGGCTTGCCGCGACGCCCAGCCTCCGCCGAAATCATCACCGGACTCACGACTCGGGACACGCAACCTAGTGGGCGGCGCCGGCCACCATCCCGGTCTCGTCGGAGGCCGCCGCGGCGGCCTCGTGCGGGAGGGCGGCGACCACGTGCGATCCGACCAGCCGATCGTGGAGGCCGGTCGCTCCCCCGCTGCGCACGACCGAGACGAGCAGGACGGCCCGCCACAGCAGCGACGCCGCCGTCAGACCGGCGAGGGTGGCCCGCACGGGCGTCGAGTCGACGACGACGACCCCCACCGCGCACCACACGAGCGGCTGGGCGCCGTTCACCAGCGCCCAGCGGACGATCGAGGCCTGCAGCGACAGCACGTCGCGGGTCCCGGCGGCGAACACCCGCAGCTGCATCTGTCGCTTGCCCGGCGTGCCCGCCAGTTGGTTCGACGACACCTCGTAGCAGACGCCCACGAACCAGCCCATGAACACGAGGCAGAAGGCGGTGACCGCCAGCTCCTCACGGCGGTGGTCGGCGCCCTCCGTGGAGCTCAGCACCACGGCCGGCACCAGGAACGCCACCTGGATCACGAGGACGAGCGCCTCGTCGATCCCCCGCGCCGCGATCCGCCGCAGCGGACCGCTCCCAGCCACCATGGTCCGCATGGTTGCACGTTCGCGCCGTGCGGACCGTGCGGGTGTCAGTCGGCGGGTCGGGTGCGCCGCTTCGAGATGCGGGCGACGAGCACGCCGAGGCCCAGGAGCGCCACGCCGATCAGGGCGAGGACGCCCGACTCGGCGCCGGTGTCGGCCAGCCGGGGACCGGGCGCGGTGGTGGGCGGTGCCGGCGGGGGCGGGGGCGGGGTGCTCGACGTCGAGGGGGCGGTCGTCGGTGTCGTGGAGCTGGAGCTGGAGGTGGACGTCGGCATGGTGGTCGACGTGGTGCAGGGGCACGTCGTCGTGGTGGTGCTGGTCGACGTCGACGTGCTCGTCGTGGTCGTCGGCGGCGGCGGGACGTGGCCGGCCACCCACATCTGCATGATCGGCGAGCCGCTGAGCCGGCTGAACGTGAGGCGCAGCGTGGTGAACGACGCCGTCGGCATGAACCAGCCGGCCGCACCCGACGTGTCCGGGCCGGAGCCGACCAGCGTCGACGTGACCGGGTTCCACGTCGGCACGTCCGTGTGGGTGCCGGGGCCGCAGGGCGTCGGCGTGTTGTTGCAGTAGTTGAACGTGCCCCGGAAGCCGAGAGCGGCCGCAGGGACGGGTGCTCCGCCGGCGTCGAACGCCTCGATCCGCACCGCGTCGGCGTCGATGTCGCCGAAGGCGAAGCCCCAGCCCGACGCGGGCGTGGGGGCGCCGAACGTGAACGTCGTGGTCGACGGGTTGACGCCCACCGTGCGCAGGTTCAGGTACGGCCGGTTCTGCGAGCTGCCGAACTCGGTGCCGAACGGCGTGCTCGCGCCCAGGTACGCCGACGCACCGCTCGGGACCTGCGGGCTGTCGCTGTTGGTCTGGAAGGTCGCGTTGGGGACCTCGGTGGTGGGGACGGCGAGCGTTCCCGTGGAGCTCGGCGGGGTCCCGCCGACGGACCATTGGGCGTAGGCCGACGGGATCGCCTGGCCCTGGACGCCGGTGGCAGTGGCCAGCAGGGCGGTGACGGCAACCGGGAGGAGGAGCGCGAGCTTCGACACGACGGCCGCAACGTAGTCCCCGAACCACACACAGTGGTGGATCAGCCAGTCACCAGGTGTCGATGCAGGGGCGCTTCTTGCCGGTGCGGGGCGGCGGCGGGGGCGCGGCGGCGAACGTCGTGGCGATCCAACGGCGGCTGTCGGCCGGGTCGATCACGTCGTCGATCTCGAAGTGCGACGCCACGTTGACCGCCTTCCCGTGCTCGTAGGCGCCGGCGACCATCCGCTCGAACGCCTGCTCCCGCTCGGCCTCGTCGGCGATCGCGGCCAGCTCCTTGCGGAAGCCGAGCCGCACGGCGCCCTCGAGGCCCATGCCGCCGAACTCGCCGGTCGGCCAGGCGACGCAGAACAGCGGCGACTTGAAGCTCCCGCCCGCCATCGTCTGGGCACCGAGGCCGTAGCCCTTGCGCAGGATGATCGTGCCGAACGGGACCGTGATGCTGGCGCCGACCACGAACAGGCGGCTGACGTGGCGCACGAGGGCGGTCCGCTCGGCGTCGGGGCCGACCATGATCCCGGGCGTGTCGCACAGGAACAGCACCGGCAGGTCGTAGGCGTCGCAGAGCTGGAGGAACCGGGCGGCCTTGTCGGCACCGTCGGCGTCGATGGCGCCGGCCAGGTGCAGCGGGTTGTTGGCGACGATGCCCAGCGGCCGGCCCTCCACCCGGGCCAGCGCCGTCACCATGCCGAGGCCGAAGTGGCGGCGCAGCTCCAGCACCGAGCCGGTGTCGGCCAACGTCTCGACCACGGTCCGCACGTCGTAGGTCTGACGGCGGTTCTCGGGGATGACGGCGCGCAGGTCCTGCTGGGGGGCTCGGGACCACTCGGCCTGCACGTCGCCGGAGAAGTACGACAGGTAACGCCTGGCCACCCGGACGGCCTCGGCCTCGTCGGCCACCGCCACGTCGACCACGCCGTTGGGCACCTGCACCTCCATGGGGCCGATGTCCTCGGGGGCGAACACGCCCAGGCCGCCGCCCTCCACCATCGCCGGGCCGCCCATGCCGATGTTGGTGCCCTCGGTGGCGATCACCACGTCGCAGCAACCGAGGATGGCGGCGTTGCCGGCGAAGCAGCGACCCGACGCGATGCCGACCAGCGGCACCAGCCCGCTGAGGCCACCCCAGAGGGCGAACGCCAGGCAGTCGAGGCCGGACACGCCGGGGGCGTCGGTGTCGCCGGGCCGGCCGCCGCCGCCCTCGGCGAGGAACACCACCGGCAGGCGCTGGCGCTCGATGACGTCGAACAGGCGGTCCTTCTTGCGGTGGTTCTGGAAGCCCTGGGTGCCGGCCAGCACCGTGTAGTCGTACGACAGGACGGCGGTCGGGCGGCCGTCGACGGTGCCGACCCCGGCCACCAGCCCGTCGGCCGGCGTGCGCTCGACGAGGTCCTGCAGCTCGCGGCGGCGACGCTGGGCGGCGATCGCCAGCGGCCCGTACTCGACGAAGCTGCCGGGGTCGACCAGGTCGTCCAGGTTCTCGCGGGCGGTCCGCTGCCCGGTGCGGCGACGCTTGGCCACGGCGTCGGGGCGGGCGGTGTCGAGGCCGAGGCGGTGCCGCTCGACGACCTCGGCGAGGCCAGCCCGCTCGGCGTCGGTGGCGCCGGTCGCGTCGGCGGCGGCCGGCGCGGTGTGGTCGCCGGGAGCGACGGTGGCGAGCAGGTCGCCGACCTTCACGGCGTCGCCGTCGGCCACGTCGACCCGGTCGACCGTGCCGGCGAGCCCCGCCTCGACGACGTACTCCATCTTCATCGACTCGATCACCACGACGGCGCTGTCCGCCCGCACGGCGCTGCCCGGCACCGCCGGCACCCGCACCACGGTCCCCTGCACATGTGCGCGCACCTCTCCCATGCCGCACGGTTCTAGCCGCACCCGAGTCTTTTGTGGTCGCTCACGGACTCTTGAGTCGTTTGTGATCGGTCTCCGTACCACAACAACCAACTCGGGCCCGGTTTGGCGACCACAGAGGACTCGGGTTGTAGGTTGCCGCGGTGCGATCGCTGGAGGAGCTGTCGATCAATCCGCCGCCCGACGTGGCCGTGACCGCCGGGTCGCCGGCACCCCTCTTCCCGGCGCGGGCCGGGCGGCTCGACGGAGTGCGCCTGGCGGTGAAGGACCTGGTGGCGGTGGCCGGGTCGCCGTTGCGGGCGGGCACCCGGGCCCGGGCCGACGCGCCACCCGAGCCCCGGGACGCGGCGATCGTCGCCCGCCTCCGGGCCGCCGGGGCCGAGGTGTCCGGCATCGTCGGGCTGCACGAGATCGCCTTCGGGGTCAGCGGGATCAACGACCAGGTGGGCTTCTCACCCAACCCCCACGACCCGACCCGGATCCCCGGCGGGTCGAGCTCGGGCTCCGCGGTCGCCGTGGCCGACGGCAGCTGCGACCTGGCGATCGGCACCGACACCGGCGGCTCCATCCGGATCCCGGCGGCGCTGTGCGGCGTCGTCGGCTTCAAGCCGACCTACGGGCGCTACCCCACCGACGGTGTGCTGGCCCTGTCGACGACCCTCGACCACGTCGGGCTGCTGGGCCCGACCGTCGCCGCCGTCACCGCCGGCCACCACGCCCTCACCGGCGACCACAGCCGGTCGGCCACCCCGGGCCGCCTGGGCGTCGACCGGACGGCGCTGGCGGTGGCCGATACGCCGATCGCCGCCGCCGTCGACCGGGTCCTCGCGGCGTTGAGCGACGCCGGCTGGGAGCTGGTCGACGTGACCTGGCCCGGTCGGGAGCGGGTGCAGGAGGCGACGACGGCGATCATGTTCGCCGAGGCCGCCGCCCTCCACCGGGCCCTGTGGGAGGACCACCCGGACGAGCTGGGCGCCGACGTGCTCGCCCGTCTGCGGCTCGGTGCCGACGTCACCGCCGAGGCCCACCGCGCCGCGCTCACCGAAGCCGAGGCGCTGAGGTCCGAGGTGGCGGTGGTGCTCGACGGTGTCGACGCCGTCGTCGGCCCCACGGTGCCGGTGCTCGCCCCCACGATCGACGCTGCCCGCGCCGAGCCGACGCTCCCGGCCGTCCTGGTGAGCAACACCCGGCTCGCGAACGTCGTCGGGACGCCGGCGGCCAGCGTGCCGGTCCCGTCGGGGACGCTGCCCGTCGGCCTCCAGGTGCTCGCGGCCACCGACTCCCGGACCCTGGCCGTGGCCGCCGCGGTCGAAGAGCTGGCAACCTCGGAGCCATGACGTCACGACGGCTCCCGTACCTCTCGTCGCGCCTGCAGGGCTTCGGCACCACGATCTTCGCCGAGATGTCGGCGCTGGCCGCCCGCACCGGGTCGATCAACCTGGGGCAGGGCTTCCCCGACTACGACGGCCCCGCCGAGGTGTCCGAGGCCGCGATCGCCGCCATCCGCGCCGGGCACAACCAGTACCCGCCCGGCCCCGGCATCCCCGAGCTGCGCACCGCCGTCGCCCAGCACCAGAAGCGGTTCTGGGGCATCGACGTCGACCCCGAGAGCGAGGTGCTGATCACCGCCGGCGCCACCGAGGCCCTGGCGGCGACGTTCCTGGCCCTGTGCGAGACCGGCGACGAGGTGCTCACCTTCGAGCCCACCTACGACGCCTACGACGCCGGGGCGAACATGGCCGGCGCCCGCCTGCGGGTGGTCACGCTCGAGCCGCCCGACTACCCCGTCGACGTCGACGCCCTGGCCGCCGCGGTCACCCCCCGCACCCGGCTGCTGCTGCTCAACTCGCCCCACAACCCCACCGGCAAGGTGTTCACCGACGACGAGCTGGCGGCGATCGCCCGCCTCTGCGTCACCCACGACCTGATCGCCGTCACCGACGAGGTGTACGAGCACATCACGTTCGACGGCCGCGTCCACCGCCCGCTGGCCACGCTGCCGGGGATGGCCGAGCGCACGCTCACGATCTCGTCGGCCGGGAAGACGTTCTCGTTCACCGGCTGGAAGGTGGGCTGGGCGTGCGGCCGACCCGAGCTGGTGGCCGCGGTGCGGACGGCCAAGCAGTTCCTCACCTACGTGAACGCGGCGCCGTTCCAGCATGCGGTCGTCACCGGCCTAGGCCTCGACGACGCCGCCTTCGCGGGCCTCGCCGCCGACCTCCAGGCCAAGCGCGACGTGCTGTGCGCGGGCCTCCGGGAGGCCGGGTTCACCGTCCACCCGCCGGGCGGCACCTACTTCGTGACCGCCGACATCCGCCCGCTGGGCAGTGACGACGGCATGGCGTTCTGCCGCGCGCTGCCGGAGCGCTGCGGGGTGGTCGCCGTGCCCAACCAGGTGTTCTACGCCGACCAGGAGCGGGGCCGGCACCTCGTGCGCTTCGCCTTCTGCAAGCGCCTCGAGGTGCTCACCGAGGCCGCCGAGCGCCTGGCGGGGCTCACCTGACCGACCGAAACCTCGACAGGAGTGGTCGCCAGGGCGCCAGCTGTGTCGAGGTTTCGGTGGGTCAGGACCGGATGACCACGACGGGCGGGTCGTCGATGCCGTGCTGGGCGGCGCACATGGCCTGGTAGAAGGGCAGGATCAGGTGGGCGTCGATGACCATCTCGACGTTGCCGTCTGCGTCGAGGTTGAGGTTGGCGCCGTGGATGGTGAACCAGACGTCGGTGGGCTCGGTGTTGGCTTCGGGGACGTGCAGCGTGTGCACCGACCCGGCCGGCTCGTAGAGGTACGACCCCGCCACGTTCACCGCCTCGGGGCTCTCCAGGTAGTGCCACGCGCCCGACTGGGTGAAGGCGTCGACGTGTCCGGTGTGCTTGTGGGTGGCGACGGTGGTGCCGGGGACGAACTGGTTGCGGATCACCCAGACGCCGTTGGCCAGGTCGACCCGCAGGAGCTGCAGGGTGGAGCCGTCGCCGAGGTCGACGAACGGGAGCTCCTTCTCGCCGCGGTGGATGGCGGTCGGGGCGGTGTCGGTCGTCTCGGTCGTGGTCACAGCGGCCCTCCTCCGGGGGTGAACGAGCGAAGGCGGGCCGCTGGCCCCCGGCAGCAAGCGGCCCGCTGAACGGCCGACCACTCGTGTACTCCCCCGTGCGTCGGTCGCCGTTCTGCGATCCCTACGACTACCGCCCACCGTAGTCGTCGGACGACCCTGCCGGCTTGGGTGACGTTTGCGTCAGGTCGCTACGACCGGCGCTGGACGAGGTCGCGCACCTTGTCGACGAGATCGCCGATCTTCTCCTTGATGCCGCCGGTGGCCCGGTCGACCTTGCCCTCGCGCTCGAGGCCCTCGTCGTCCGTCAGGTCGCCGAGGGCTTCCTTCGCCCGGCCCTTCAGCTCGTCAGCGTCGCCTTGTCCCATGGCAGAGCTCCCATCGTTCGGGTGTACGACACGTCTACCCGTCGTCGTCGACGCCGATCCGTCGCAGCCGGTCGCGCAGGGCGGCGACGGCGGGAGGGATGGGGTCGCCCGCCACCACCACCTCCATCCGACGCCGGCGCAGCTCGGGGCACGGGGCCGCCCGCAGACCCGGGTCGGCGTGGGCGCCGAGCGTCGACCGGGGCATGGCGGCCACCGCCAGCCCGGCGGCGACGAGGGCCTGCTGGGTGACGAAGTCGTCGGTGGTGAACGCGATGGCGGGGGTGAAGCCGGCCCGTTCGCAGGTGTCGACGAGGTGGGCGCGGCAGCGGTCGCAGCCGGCGACCCACGTCTCCTCGGCCAGGTCCCGGAGGCGGTGGCGCTTGCGGCCCGCAGCCCGATGTCCGGCGGGCACGACGACGTCGATCGGGTCGTCGCCCAGGGAGGTGGCCACGAGATCCCGCTCGGGCTCGGGGTTCGACTCGGTGTAGCGGAAGGTGATCGCCAGGTCGACGTCGCCGGCCCGCAGCGCAGCCAGGGCCTCTGGCGGCTCCAGCTCTAGGAGCGAGGCCTCCACCTGGGGGAACTCCTGGCGGAGGGCGGCCAGGCCCCGGGGCACGAGCGTCGCCGCCGCGGTGGGGTAGGCGGCGACCCGCACCCGCCCGGCCCGCAGCCCGGCGATGGCGGCGACCTCCTCCTGGGCGGCGGCGAGGCGCGACAGCACGGCGTCGGCGTGGGCGGCCAGCGCCCGGCCCGCCTCGGTGAGCCGCACGCCGCGGCCGTGGCGCACCACCAGCGGCGTGCCCATCTCCCGCTCCAGCTCGGCGACGTGGTGGGCCACCGCCGGCTGCGTGTACGAGAGCTCCCGGGCCGCGCCCGCCAGCGAGCCCGTGCGGGCCACCTGCTGGAGCACCCGCAGCCGGTTGGTGCCGATCATGGTGATGGACGATAGCGCGGTGACCCAAAGGTTCTTTGGGGGATGCCAAGAACATCCAGGTCTTGTCTTGTGGTCCTTCCGGCTGCACGCTGGACGACGTGAGATCCCTGTTCGCCCCTGCCACCACCTACCTCAACACCGCCACCTACGGCCTCGCACCCCGGGTCGTCGCCGAGCGGACCATCGCCGCCGAGCAGGCCCGGCTCGAGGGCCGGTTCGACCCCTACGAGGTCGACGCCGCCATCGCCCGGTCCCGCGAGCTGTTCGGCCGCCTGGTGGGCGTGCCGGCCGGGCGGGTGGCCGTCGGCGGGCAGGTGTCGCAGCTCGTGGGCCTCGTCGCCACCGCAGTCCCTCCCCGGACCACGGTGCTGGCCCCCGAGGGCGAGTTCACGTCGGTCCTGTGGCCCTTCCTGGCCCGCGGTGACCTCGACGTGCGGCTGGTGCCGCTCGACCGGCTGATCGACTCGGTCGAGCCCGGGGTCGACCTGGTGGCCACCTCGGTGGTGCAGTCGGCGGACGGGGCGGTGACCGACCCCCGGCGGCTGCTCGACGCCGCCCACTCGGTCGGGGCGCGGGTGCTGCTCGACGCCACCCAGGCCGCCGGCTGGCTGCCGCTCGAGGGGTGTCACGACGCCGACTGGCTGGTGTGCGGCGGCTACAAGTGGCTGCTGGCGTCGCGGGGCACGGCGTTCCTGACCGGGACCGAGGAGGCGCTCGGACTGCTGCGACCGACGGCGGCGGGCTGGTTCGCCGGTGACTCGCCGTGGGAGTCGTGCTACGGCGGCCCACTGCGGCTGGCGCCGGACGCCCGGCGCTTCGACGTGTCGCCCGCGTGGGCGGCGTGGCTGGGGCAGGCGCTGGCGCTGGAGCTGCTGACCGACGTGGGGATCGACGTGATCCACGCCCACGACGTCCGCCTGGCCGACCGGCTGCGGGCCGGCCTGGGACTACCGCCGGGGCCCTCTGCGATCCTCGCCGTCGACCAGCCGCTGTCGGTGGCCGAGCGGCTGCAGGCGGCCGGCGTCATCGCCTCGGTCCGGGCCGGGCGGCTGCGCTTGTCGTGCCACCTCCACAACGACGACGCCGACGTCGACCGGGCGCTCGAGGTCCTCACGTCGGCGGCCTCGCGGGCGGCGTAGCCTGCCCCTCGGTGGGGAGCTGGGGGAAGACGATCGTCGTCGGCGTGGCGTTGCTGGCCGCCGCGTGCTCGTCGTCGTCCTCCGAGGCCCGGGGACGGGCGGCCCTGACCAGGCCGACCTCCACCACGGCCACCGTCGCCCCGACCATCACGACGACCGCGGCCCCGCCGACCACGACCACCGCCCCGCCTCCCCCACCGCCGGCGCCGACGGGCAACGGCAGCCGCATCGGCATCCCCGTCGCGGCCCTGGCGGTCGACACCTCGAATCCCGACCGCGTGATCGGCGACGGTTCGGCGGCCGGCTGCACGTCGACCGCCGTGGTCGACGCCGTTGCCGCCGGCGGGATCGTCACGTTCGACTGCGGCCCCGACCCGGTGACGATCACCATGGATGCCACCGCCAAGGTCCGCAACGACGCCGGGCCGGAGATCGTGCTCGACGGCGGTGGCCGGGTGACGCTCAGCGGCGGCGGCCAGCGTCGGATCCTCTACATGAACACCTGCGACGAGGCCCAGGTGTGGACCACCTCGCACTGCCAGGACCAGGACCACCCCCGCCTCACCGTCCAGAACCTCACGTTCGCCGACGGGAGCTCCACAGGCGATGCGATCGAGGGCGGGGGCGGCGGCGCCATCCTCGTGCGGGGTGGGCGGCTGAAGATCGTGGGCTCGCGGTTCGTCGGCAACCGCTGCGACGAGACCGGCCCCGACCTGGGCGGTGCCGCCGTCCGGGTGCTCAGCCAGTCGCAGGGGCTGCCGGTGTACGTCACGAGCAGCACGTTCGAGGGCGGCGTGTGCTCCAACGGCGGGGCGCTCAGCTCGATCGGCGTGTCGTGGGAGGTCTACGACTCGGTCTTCACCGGCAACGACGCCGTGGGCTCGGGCGCCAACCCGGCCCGGGGTGGAACTCCGGGAGGCGGCAGCGGCGGCGCCATCTACCTCGACGGCAACCTCTTCACGGTGGACCTGGTGGGGACTCGCATCGAGGACAACCACGCCAACGAGGGCGGCGGGGCGGTCTTCTTCGTGAGCAACGACCGCAGCGGCACCATGCGGATCGAGGGGTCGGTGCTGCGCCGCAATCCCAGCGACGGGTTCGAGACCTTCCCCGGGATCTTCTTCCTTGGGGCGTCCGACCCGGCGGTCGTCAACTCGACCTTGGAATGACGTGGCAGGCTCGCGTCCATGTCCGCCACCGAGCCCACCGAGCCGACGCCTGTTGCCCTCGACCTGAGTGATTTCGACGCGGTCGGCATCGCGGCCGACGTGGTGGACGCCGTGCGGCACCATGCGATCGAGTCGGGCGGCGACGTGGCCGCCACCGTCTCGGCCCCCGAGGGCTGGCACCGGGTGGTGGTGACCGGCCGGCAGAGTGGGCACACGGTGCTGAGCCTCCGCTACTCGGAGCTCACCCGGTCGCGGCGGCACAACGTCGCCAGGGCGCTGACCGGGCGGGGCTGGGACCTCGACGAGGACGGCGACGGCGCCACCTTCCGGGTCCCGCCGGGCACCGCCGCCTCGGAGGCGGCGTTCGAGCTGCTGGCGGTGGTGTCGCTCGGCGGCTCCCCCACCGACGTGCGGGAGGTCACCGCGGTCGACGCGTCCGGCGCCCCGGTCTCGCTCTCGTAAATCCCCCGGGACGCTCCCGGGGCCTGGGTAGCGTCGCCCGGGTGACTCGACATGTGCGGTTGAGGGAGCTGCTGGTGGGTGTGGAGGGGCTGGCGCTGCTGCGGCACCTCTACGACGGCGACGACTCGGCCGCCGACGACCGGTTGGCCGAGGTGCGGCGGCTGCTCGACGATCCCGCCGTCGACGGCGGCGAGGCCACAACCGAGTCCGACGTCCGCACCGGCTACGACGCCTGGGCCGAGGTCTACGACGAGCCCGGCAACCTCGTGATCGGGATCGAGGAGCCGGTGGTCTGGTCGCTGGTGGAGGATCTGCCGCCCGGGCCTGCCCTCGACGCCGCGTGCGGCACCGGTCGCCACGCCCGGCGGCTGGTCGAGCTGGGCCACGACGTGGTGGGTGTGGACCTGAGCCCGGGGATGCTGCGGGCGGCGCGGGACCGGGTGCCCAAGGCCCGGTTCCTGGAGGGCGACCTGCGGGCGCTGCCGCTGGGCGACGCCGCGGTCGACCTGGTGGTGTGCGGCCTGGCCCTGGCCCACCCGCCGTCGCTGGCGGAGCCTGTCGGGGAGATCGGCCGGGTGCTGCGGCCGGGCGGGCACGCCGTGTTGTCGATGCTGCACCCGTTCCAGGCCCACCTGGGGTGGCACGCGCCGTTCTCGGACGCCTCGGGTGCCCGGGGGTTCGTCCGGGAGCACGCCCATACGCACGCCGACTACCTGCGGGCGTTCCGGGCCGCGGGCCTGCAGGTGCACGACTGCGTCGAGCCGGAGCTCACCGCCACCGACGTGGAGCACAAGCGCCGGGCCTTCCGCCACATCCCCTCGGCGACCCTGGCGGCCTACGTCGACCTCCCCGCGGTGCTGGTGTGGGACGTGGTGAAGGCAAGCTGACCCGCCGATCACAGCGAAATTTCGACAGGAACGGTCGCTATGGCGCCGTCTCTGTCGAGATTTCGGCTGGGGTGACGGTCAGAGGCCGACCGGGTGCCAGACGGTCTTGGTCTCCAGGAAGGCGAGCATGGGGGCGAGGCCGGGGTCGGCGGACCAGTCGGGGTCGGCGACCGGGCGGCGGACCCGCTTGAGGTTCTCGGCGGCGGCGACCTCGAGGTCGGTCGCCAGCCGGGTGTCGGCGACGCCGCCGAGGTCGAGCCCGTTGACGTCCATGTGCGACGCCAGCCACGGGGCGACCTCGGCCACGTTGCCGGTCAGCAGGTTGACGACGCCCCCGGGCAGGTCGGACGTGGCCATCACCTCGCCCAACGTCACCGCCGGCAACGGCTTGTCCTCCGACGCCAGCACCACGCAGGTGTTGCCGCCCACGATCACCGGCGCCACCACCGACACCAGGCCCAGGAGGCTCGACGTCGGCGGCGCCACCACGGCGACGACGCCCGTCGGCTCGGGCACGGAGAAGTCGAAGTAGGGCCCGGCGACCGGGTTGGACGAGCCCGCCACCTGGGCGAGCTTGTCGCTCCAGCCGGCGTACCAGACCCAGCGGTCGATCGCGGCGTCCACCTGGGCGCCGGCCGCCGACTTCTTCACGCCCTCCGCGTCGACCACCTCGGCGACGAACTGGGCCCGCCGCCCCTCCAGCATCTCGGCCACCCGGTAGAGCACCTGGCCCCGGTTGTAGGCCGTCGCGCCCGACCAGCCGCCGAAGGCCTTGCGGGCGGCGACCACGGCGTCGCGGGCGTCCTTCCGGGAGGCGAGGGCGGCGTTGGCCAGGAACCGGGAGCCGTCGGCCGAGCGCACCTCGTAGGTCCGCCCCGACTCCGACCGGGGGAACGCCCCGCCCACGTAGAGCTTGTAGGTCTTGCGGATCTCGCTGCGGGCGGTGGGCGTGGGCGTGGGATCAGACATCGAGGTAGCCCCCCAGGCCGTGGCGCCCGCCCTCGCGGCCGTAGCCGGACTCCTTGTAGCCGCCGAACGGGCTCGTCGGGTCGAAGCGGTTGAAGGTGTTGGCCCACACCACCCCGGCCCGGAGCTTCTGGGCCATCCAGAGGATGCGGCTGCCCTTCTCGGTCCACACGCCTGCGGACAGGCCGTACGGGGTGTTGTTGGCCTTCTCGACCGCCTCGGCCGGGGTGCGGAAGGTCAGGACCGACAGCACCGGGCCGAACACCTCCTCCCGGGCGATGCGGTGGGCCTGCGTCACGCCGGTGAACACCGTGGGCGGGAACCAGAAGCCCCGGTCGGGCAGCTCGCACGGCGCCGTCCAGCGCTCGGCGCCCTCCTGCTCGCCGACCTCCGAGAGCATGCGGATCTTGGCCAGCTGCTCGGCGCTGTTGATGGCGCCGATGTCGGTGTTCTTGTCGAGCGGGTCGCCCAGGCGGAGGGTGCCGAGGCGGCGCTTGAGGCTGGCGAGCACCTCGTCGGCCACCGACTCCTGCACCAGCAGGCGGCTCCCGGCGCAGCACACGTGACCCTGGTTGAAGAAGATGCCGTTGACGATGCCCTCGACGGCCTGGTCGAGCGGGGCGTCCTCGAAGACGACGTTGGCCGCCTTGCCGCCCAGCTCCAGGGTCAGCTTCTTGCGGGTGCCGGCGACCGACTTGGCGATGGCCCGGCCCACCTCGGTCGACCCGGTGAAGGCCACCTTGTCGACCCCGGCGTGCTCCACCAGGGCCCTCCCGGTGTCGCCGGCGCCGGTGATGATGTTGACGACGCCGGGCGGCAGGTCGGCCTGCTGGCAGATCTCCGCGAACGCCAGGGCCGTGAGGGGCGTGGTCTCGGCCGGCTTGAGGACCACGGTGTTCCCGGTGGCCAGGGCGGGGGCGATCTTCCACGCCAGCATCAGCAGCGGGAAGTTCCAGGGGATCACCTGGCCGGCGACGCCCAGCGGCTTGGGATCGACGCCGAAGCCGGCGTAGCCCAGCTTGTCGGCCCAGCCGGCGTAGTAGAAGAAGTGGGCCGCCACCAGGGGGAGGTCGACGTCGCGGCTCTCCCGGATCGGCTTGCCGTTGTCGATGCTCTCGAGGACCGCCAGCTCCCGGCTGCGCTCCTGGACGAGGCGGGCGATGCGGAACAGGTACTTGGCCCGTTCCCGGCCGGGCAGCTGCGACCACACGTCGTCGTAGGCGCGGCGGGCGGCGGCGACGGCCCGGTCGACGTCCTGGGGACCAGCCGCGACGACCTCGGTCAGCACCTCTTCGGTGGCGGGGTTGACGGACTTGAAGGGGGTGCCGTCGAGCGAGTCGACGAGCTCGCCGTCGATGAACAGCCCGTAGGCGGGCTTGATGTCGACGACGGCCCGGGACTCGGGGGCGGGTGCGTACTCGAACATGGCGGGCATGGCGGTCGGCTTCAGTCTTCAGTCGAGCGTGAAGTAGTCGGGGCCGGCGTAGTGGCCGGTGGCCAGCTTCTGGCGTTGCATGAGCAGGTCGTTGAGCAGGGTGGAGGCGCCGAACCGGAAGCGCTCGGGGGTGAGCCAGTCGTCGCCGACGGTCTCGTTGACCACCACCAGGTAGCGGATGGCGTCCTTGGCGGAGCGGATGCCGCCGGCGGCCTTCACCCCGACGGCACGGCCGGTGGTGGCGTGGAAGTCTCGCACGGCCTCCAGCATCACCAGCGTGACGGGGAGGGTGGCGGCCGGCTGGACCTTGCCGGTGGACGTCTTGACGAAGTCGGCGCCGGCCAGCATCGCCAGCCAGGACGCCCGGCGGACGTTGTCGTAGGTGACCAGCTCGCCGGTCTCGAGGATGACCTTGAGGTGGGCGGGCCCGCAGGCCTCCTTCACGGCGACGATCTCGTCGTGCACGTCGAGGTACCGGCCCGAGAGGAAGGCCCCCCGGTCGATCACCATGTCGATCTCCTGCACGCCCGCCGCCACCGCCGCCTTCGTGTCCGCCAGCTTCACCTCCAGCGACGCCCTCCCGGAGGGGAACGCCGTCGCCACCGCCGCTGTCGCGACGCCCGATCCCCTCAGGCTCTCCACCGCGATGGGCGCCAGATCCCCGTAGACGCACACCGCCGCCACGCTCGGGCAGCCGGGATCGCTCGGATCGGGCCGCCGCGCCTTGGCACAGAGCGCCCGGACCTTGCCCGCCGTGTCGGCCCCCTCCAGGGTGGTGAGATCCACCATCCGCACCGCCAGATCGAGCGCGAACGCCTTGGCCGTGGACTTGATCGACCGGGTCCCCAAGCCCGCTGCCCGGGCGTCCGCCCCCACCTGATCCACCCCCGGCAACCCGTGCAGGAACCTCCGCAACGCCTCGTTCGTCGAGGTCACGTCAGCCACCGCTCCCAGGGTCACAACCACCCCCGCAGGCTACTGACCCCAACCTGACCCCGTACCGGGTCCGGCCCGCCACCCCGGTGGTCAGCCCGACAACCCCGTGAGCACGCCGACCACGTTGGCGCCGATGGCGTCGACCGCGTAGCCGCCCTCCAGCACCACCACCGTGGGGAGCCCCAGGGCGGCGATGCGGGCGCCGATCCGCGGGTAGTGGCGCGACGCCAGGCGGAACTGGGAGATGGGGTCGCCCTCGTAGGTGTCGACGCCCAGCGCGACGACCAGCGCCTCCGCCCGATGGGCGGTCACCGCGGCCAGGCCGGCGTCGAGGGCGGCGGACCACGCGTTCCAGTCCGTGCCCAGTGCGAGCGGCAGGTTGACGTTGGTGCCCTCCCCCGGGCCGGCACCGGTCTCGGCCGCATGGCCGCTGAAGTAGGGGTACTCGTCGCGCGGGTCGGCGTGGAGCGACACGGTGAGCACGTCGGACCGCTCCCAGAAGACGGCCTGGGTGCCGTTGCCGTGGTGGTAGTCGACGTCGAGCACCGCGACCCGGGCGGCGCCCCGCAGACGCAGCCGCTGGGCGGCGAGCGCGGCGTTGTTCAGGTAGCAGTAGCCGCCGAACGCACCGGGCGCGGCGTGGTGGCCGGGTGGGCGGCAAAGCGCGAAGGCCGGGCTTCCGGTGTCGCCCGCCACGGTGTCGGCCGCGGCCAGGGCGCATGCCGCCGACGCCACGGCGGCGGGCCAGGTGCCGTGCCCGACCGGCGTCGCGGCGTCGAAGCACCAGGAGGCGAGGAGGCCGTCGACGCTGCGGGGCCGCGGGCTCCCGTCGCCGAAGGCAAGGCCGGCGACGGGCCACACGATCGGCAGTGCCTGCCAGTCGCGCCCCGCCGCCTGCCAGGCTGCCCACGCCCCGGCCAGGAAGTCGACCAGCTCCGGGTCGTGCACCCCGGCCGCCGCGGCCCGCACCTCCGCCTCGTCGACCGCCACCTCCTCGACCGGCCCCAAGCCGGCGGCGCGCACCGCGGCCAGCACGGCGTCGGCCCGTGCCGGCACCTCCGGGTGGGCCACCACGTGCCCGTCGCTCACCTCGACGTCAGGGCGGTGCTCACGGTGCACCGGCGACCACCACGTCCGCACCGTCAGGACCTCCGGCCGACTACAGGGCTTCGGCGCGCAACGCCGCGTAGCCGGGCTTTATCTGGCCGTTGATGAGGCGGAGGCGGTCTTCGAAAGGCCAGAAGGCGGACTTCATCGCGTTGAGGGTGAGCCACTCGATCTCGTCCCAGCCGTAGCCGAACGCGTCGACCAGCTTCTCGAACTCCTCGCTGAGGGTGATGTTCGACATGAGGCGGTTGTCGGTGTTGACCGTCACCCGGAAGCGGAGGCGGGTGAGGAGGCCGATGGGGTGCTCGGCCACGGAGTCGGCCACCCCGGTGTGGACGTTCGACGTGGGGCACATCTCCAGCGGCACCCGCCGGTCGCGCACGAAGCTGGCCAGGTGGCCGAGGTGAGCCCGGCCGTCGTCGCCGATCGTGATGTCGTCGACGATGCGCACCCCGTGCCCCAACCGCTCGGCACCGCACAGGTGCAGGGCCTCCCAGATCGACGGCAGCCCGAACGCCTCGCCGGCGTGGATCGTGATGTGGTGGCTGGCCTTGGCGATCTCCTGGAACGCCGCCAGGTGCCGGGTGGGCGGGTTCCCGGCCTCCGAGCCGGCGATGTCGAACCCGACGACGCCCACCTCCCGGTGCCGCAGGGCCAGGTGGGCGATCTCGATGGAGTTGGCGGCGTGGCGCATGGCCGTGAGCAGGGTGCCGACGGTGATCGGCCGCCCGGCGCTCCCCTGCCGGAACCCCTCCTGCACGGCGTCGACCACCTCGTCGAGCGACAGGCCGCCGTCGAGGTGGAGCTCGGGGGCGAAGCGCACCTCGGCGTAGACGACACCGTCGGCGGCCAGGTCCTCGGCGCACTCGGCGGCGGTCCGCACCAGGGCGTCCTTGGTCTGCATCACGCCGACGGTGTGCTCGAACGTCTCCAGGTAGAGGTCGAGGTCGTGGCGGTAGGCGCCCGCAGTGAACCAGGCGGCCAGGTCGTCGGGGTCGCTCGTCGGCAGGGTGTGGCCGGCCTCCCGCGCCAACTCGATCACCGTGCCCACCCTCAGGCCCCCGTCGAGGTGGTCGTGCAGCAGCACCTTCGGCGCCCGCAGGATCTGCTCAGAGGTGGGACGAGTAGCCATGGCATAAAATAGCTCGCCTCGGCGCAGCCGAGACCGCTTGGGGCGGCGGCGGGGTGGTTGGTACGGGCTAACCGATGCGTTCCACCACCAGGGGACGCTGAGTGGGCGGTTCGGGACCGATCTCGACCCCGCCTTCCAGGGCGGCGAGCGCGGCCGGGAGGCGGTCGGCGTCGTCGGCGTGGAGCACCAGCAGCGGCTCCCCCGCCTCGACCCGGTCGCCGGGCTTGTGGAGGCAGACGGCGCCGGCCGTCGGCGACACCGGGTCCTCCTTGCGGGACCGCCCTGCGCCCAGGCGCCAGGCGGCGACGCCGACGGCCCGGGCGTCGAGCCGTCGCAGGTACCCCGACGCCGGAGCGACGACCTCGTGCTGCACCGCGGCGACCGGCAGCTCGGCGTCCGGGTCGCCGTCCTGGGCCCGGATCATGGCGTCCCACACCGGCAGCGCCGCACCCGACGCCAGCACCTCCGCCGGATCGACCGCGTCGACCGCACCGGAGAGGCCCGACAGCGACAGCATCTCCCGGGCCATGGCCAGCGTCACCTCCACGAGGTCGGACGGACCCCCGCCCCGCAGCGTCGCCACCGACTCCGTGACCTCCAGGCCGTGCCCGCACGCGAGACCGAGAGGCGTGTCCATGTCGGTGATCAACGCCACCGTGCGGACCCCGTGGGCCTGACCCAACCCCACCATCGTCTCCGCCAGCCGCCGGGCCCGGTCGATCTCCGGCAGGAACGCCCCCGAGCCGACCTTCACGTCCAGCACCAGCGCGGAGGTGCCCTCGGCGATCTTCTTCGACATGATCGACGACGCGATCAGCGGGATCGCCTCGACGGTGGCGGTCACGTCGCGCAGGGCGTAGAGCTTGCGGTCGGCCGGGCACAGCGTGTCGCTGGCGGCGCAGATCACGGCCCCCACCGACCCCAGCTGGGCGACCACCTCCGCGTTCGACAGCGTCGCCCGCCACCCGGGGATCGCCTCCAGCTTGTCGAGCGTGCCGCCCGTGTGGCCCAGCCCCCGGCCCGACAGCTGCGGCACCGCCGCCCCGCACGCCGCCACCAGCGGCGCCAGCACCAGCGACACCTTGTCGCCCACGCCCCCGGTCGAGTGCTTGTCGACGGTCGGCCGGTCGACCGACGAGAGGTCGAGCCGGTCGCCGGAGTCGATCATCGCCTGCGTCCACACGGCCAGCTCGGTCGGCTCCATGTCGCGCAGCAGGATCGCCATGCACAGCGCCGCGGCCTGCTCGTCGGCGATCGTCCCGACCGTGTAGCCCTCCACGAAGAAGCGGATCTGCTCGTCGCTGAGCACGCCGCCGTCGCGCTTGGTGCGGATCACGTCGAGCACGTCGGTCGCCATCAGTCCTCCAGGTTCGACGGCCCGAAGGCGTCCGGCAGCCATTCGGACATCGGCCGCTCGTTCACCAGCAGACCCGCACCACCGGCCTCGAACAGCACCTGCCGGCAGCGCCCGCACGGCGCCAGGTACTCGCCGTCGGGCCCGCAGCAGGCCAGGGCGACCAGCCGTCCCCCGCCCGACGCGTGCAGTGCCGACACCAGCCCGCACTCGGCGCAGAGCGTCACCCCGTAGGAGGCGTTCTCCACGTTGCACCCCACCACGACCCGCCCGTCGTCCACCAGCCCGGCGGCCCCCACCCGGAACCCCGAGTAGGGCGCATAGGCCCGATCCCGCACCTCGACGGCGGCCGCCAACAGCTCATCCCACGGCATGCGCTGCATTCTGTCTTCGCTGAGCCCGGAATAGCCGGACCAGCGAAGACAGAACGACGGTCATCGGGGGCGTTCGTACGGCTGGCCCACCGCGGCGGGAGCGACCGACCGACCCACGGCGCCCGCGACGACGATGATCGTCACCACGTAGGGCAGCGCCTGCCAGAACTCGCTCGGGATCGAGAAGTCGCCGACGGAGACGTCGAGGATCTGCAGGCGGGTGCCCAGCGCCCGGGTGAAGCCGAACAGCATGGCCCCGGCGAAGGCGCTCCACGGCCGCCAGCGCCCGAAGATCAAAGCCGCCAGGGCGATGAAGCCGGCCCCGTTGGTCATGTTGTCCTGGAAGCCGCCCTGGCCCTCCATCGAGAACCACGCCCCGGCGAGCCCGGCGATCAGGCCGCCCAGGATCACCGCCTGGTAGCGGATCTTGATGACGTCGATGCCCAGCGTCTCGGCGGCGTGGGGGTTCTCGCCGACCGACCGCACCCGCAGCCCCCAGGGCGTCCGGAACATCACGAACCACGTCGCCGCCACGATCACGAACATCGAGAAGAAGATGGGCTTGTTGGTGAAGAGCTGGTCGCCGACGATCGGGATCTCCGACAGCAGCGGGATCGACAGCTCCGACGTGCTGATGCCGGTCGAGATGCCCTTGGGCACGATCACCTGGGAGCGCAGGAAGCTGGTGAGCCCCAGGGCCAGCAGGTTGATCACCACACCGGAGATGATCTGGTCGACCCGGAACGTGACCGACACCAGGGCGTGCAACGCCGCGATCAGGCCCCCGGTCAGCACGGCGGCGAGGATGCCGATCCACAGCCAGGTCGAGTCCTGGGCGTCGCCGAGCACGGCGTACACCGTGAAGCCGACGCCGGCAGCCCCCAGCATCATCCCCTCGATGCCGATGTTGACGACGCCGGAGCGCTCGCACCACAGCCCCGCCATGGCCCCGAGGGCGATCGGCGTGCCGAGCCGCAGCGACTCGACGACGAGCTGCACCAGGTTGGTCGACGGCGCCTCGGACAGCGCCAGCGACAGGATGACGACGAGCGGCGCCACCAGCACCGCGGCGACGCCCAGCGCCGCCCGGGTGTAGCGCTCCCACCGGGCCGAGCGCCCGAGCACCAGGGTCGCCACCGCGGCCAGCACGTAGTACGTGCCGATGGCGGCGATGATCGTGCGCGGCGAGAACGACACCTGCGCCGGGTCGGGCGGCATCTCCAGCGTGAAGGCCTTGCTGGTCCGCTCGAGGTTCGGTGTGACGTAGCCGACGAGCACCACGCCCAGCAGCCCGAACAGGACGGCGATGGTCTGGAACCGGTCGAGTCCCCGAGTGCGGCGCCGCACCGCCGGTGCCAGCGTCACGGCGCTCATGCCACGCCGCCCCACTGGGTGCCGAGCGTCGGCTCGTCGAAGCCGCCCTCGACCTTGGAGCGGATGCGGAAGACCGTGCGCACGATCACGTCGGCCGCCACGAACAGCAGCACCAGCGCCTGGACGATGCGCACGATGTCGATCGACAGCCCGGTCTCCTGCTGCATGAGCGGGGCGCCCGCCAGCATCGACCCCCAGAGCACGGCGGCCGGGACCACGGCGAACGGGTTGGCCCGGGCCAGCAGGGCGATGGCGATGGAGTCGAAGCCGATGGCGAGGAACACCCCGGGGCTGAGGAAGTGCGACGTGCCGCTGATCTCACCGGCCCCGGCGAGCCCGGCGAACCCACCGGCCGTCGCCATCACCGAGACGATCACGAGGCTGACCCCGACGCCGGCGTAGTGGGCGGCGTGCGGGTTGGCTCCCACCATCCGGATCTCGAACCCGTTGGTGGTGCGCTGCAGCACGAACCACACGAACACGCACAGCCCCAGCATGATCAGGAACCCGACGTGGAGCGGCGGCTGGCTGTCGACCAGCCGGGGCAGGCGGGCGCCCTCGGCGATGGTGGCGCTGCGGGCGACCGACGCCCCCTGGTCACGCAGGATCACCGGGTCGGTCGAGTTGACGATCCAGCGGATCAGCAGGAGGGCGATGTTGTTGAGCATGATCGTGGTGATCACCTCGTGGGCGCCCGTCCGCACCTTGAGGAGGCCGGGGATCAGCCCGTAGAGCCCGCCGCCCACGGCCCCGGCCACCAGCACGGCCAGGATGGCGAGGAGCCCGGGCAGGTCGTGCACCACGTCCCAGGTGCCGACCCAGGCGGCCACCGTCGCCCCCACGAGCAGCTGGCCCTCCACCCCGATGTTGAACAGGCCGGCCCGGAAGGCGAAGGCGACGGCCAGGGCGGCGCCGATGAACGGCGTCGAGCGCCCGAGCGAGGCGGCCACCCGGTCGCCGCTGCCGAACATGCCCCGCAGCAGCGCCCAGTAGGCGGTGAACGGGTTCTCGCCGACCAGCAGGATGATCACCCCGCCGACCAGCACCGCCAGGAGGATGGCGCAGATGGGGACGAGGATCGGCTGCAGGCTGAAGTAGCCACGCAGGAAGTCGACCGCCGAGCGGCCCGGCGGCCTCGGAGGGGTCTCGGTCGTGGTGGTCGTCACGACTCCCCCGCCCCGTCGGCTTCGTCCGGCCCCTGGGCGTCGTCGTGACCGCTGGCCATCAGGTACCCCACTGTGTCGCGCGAGGCCTCGGCCCGCGGGAAGTCGCCCACCAGGCGCCCGCGGAACAGCACGCCGATGCGGTCGGACAAGGTGAAGATCTCGTCGAGCTCGGCCGACACGAGGAGCACGGCGGCGCCCGCGTCGCGCATCTCGACGATGCGGTTGTGGATGAACTCGATCGACCCGACGTCGAGCCCCCGGGTCGGCTGCGCGACCACCAGCAGGCGCGGCTCGCCCGACAGCTCGCGGGCGATGATCACCTTCTGCTGGTTGCCGCCCGACAGCGTCCCCACCGGTACGTGGATGCCCGGCGTCCGCACGTCGTAGCGCTCGACCAGGTCGCGGGCCTGCTCGTCGATCTTGCGGGTCTGGCGGATGAAGCGACGGGCGAACGGCTTGCGCCCGAACGTGTTGAGCACCAGGTTGTCGGCGATGGTGAACGAGTCGACGACACCGTGCTTGTTGCGGTCCTCGGGCACGTGGCCGACCCCGAGCTCGTCGACCTGGCGGGGGCTGGCGCCGGTGATGTCGACGCCGTCGAGCTCCACCGTCCCGCCCAGCTTGGGCCGCATGCCGGTGATGGCCTCGACCAGCTCCCGCTGACCGTTGCCCTCCACGCCGGCGACGCCGAAGATCTCGCCGGCCCGCACGTCGAAGGAGAGGTCGGTGACGGCCGTGTAACCGCGGTCGTCGGCGACGTCGAGGTTCCGGATCTGCAGCGTGGCGTCGCCCGGGGTGGCCGGCTCCTTGTCGATCGACAGGATGATCTCGCGGCCGACCATCAGGGAGGCCAGCGTGGCCGGCGTCGCCTCGTCGGGGTCGGCCGAGCCGACGACCTTGCCGCGGCGGATCACGGTGATCCGGTCGGCCACCGCCAGCACCTCACGCAGCTTGTGCGTGATGAAGATGATCGACTTGCCCTGCTCGGTGAGGCTCCGCACGACACCGAAGAACTCGTCGACCTCGCCCGGTGTCAGGACGGCGGTGGGCTCGTCGAGGATGAGGATCGAGGCGTCCCGGTACAGCGCCTTGAGCAGCTCGACCCGCTGCTGCTGGCCGACCGAGAGGTCCTCGACCTTGGCGCCGGGGTCGACCGAGATGCCGAAGTCGGTGCTCAGGGCGGCGATGCGCTTGCGGGCCTCGTCGAGGTCGAGCAGCGGCCCCCGGCGCAGCTCCTCGCCCAGGATCACGTTCTCGGCCACGGTGAAGGCCTGCACCAGCTGGAAGTGCTGGTGGACCATGCCGATGCCGTGGGCGATGGCGTCGGCGGAGCTGCGGAACCGCACCGGCTCGCCCTCGACCAGCAGCTCGCCGGCATCGGGCTGGTAGAGCCCGAAGATCACGTTCATCAGCGTCGACTTGCCGGCGCCGTTCTCGCCGAGCAGGCAGTGGACCTCGCCCCGGCGCAGCGTCAGGTCGACGGCGTCGTTGGCGAGCACCCCGGGGAAGCGCTTGGTGACGCCCCGCGCCTCGAGGACGACGTCGGCGACCTCGGCGGCGGGCGGGTCGGTGGCGAGGCTGGTCATGGGGGGCTCCCGCTCGTACCGCGGGCGCCGACACCCATGGCGGCCGCGTCCGGTGCGGCCGAGCCGGTGGCGACGACCGGTGACGCGACGGAGGCGCGGGCCCGGAGCTGCTGAGCAGCGTCGCGGGCCCGCACCGTCACGTCACTTCGCCTTCGTGGCTGTAGCCGTCAGAGGGGCAGGCCGGTGACCGGGTCGACGCCCGTGTCGATCGACCCGTCCGACAGTCCGGCCCGGGCCTCCTCCAGCGCCGCGACGGCCTCTTCGGGCAGCTCGGCGTCGTGGAAGGGTGCGTAGGTGATGCCGTCGTTCGCAGCCTCGAGGGTGTAGAGGCCGCCGGCGAACTCGTCGGTCATCGAGGCGACGATGTTGCGGAAGACCGCCAGGTCGACCCGCTTCACCGCCGAGGTGGCCAGGAACTCGGACCCGGGAGCGTCGCCACCGTTGAAGGTGGTGAAGTACTCGTCCTGGTCGACGCCGATGGCCCACACGCCCTGCTCGGCAGCGGCGGCGATGCCACCGGAGCCGGTCTGGCCGCCGGCACCGAAGATGACGTCGGCGCCCTCGCCGATGAACTGGGCAGCGTCGGAGGCGCCCTTGTCGGGAGTGGTGAACGACTCGTTGAAGACCGACAGCACACGGATGTCGGGGTTCACCGACTGCGCACCGGTCTCGTAGGCGTTCACGAAGCGGACGACCGGGGGCACGTCCTCACGGCCGCCGACCACGCCGATCACGCCGCTCTCGCTGAGCGAGGCCGCCAGCACACCGGCCATGTAGCCGCCCTGGTCCTCACGGAACTGGACCCCGATGTAGTTCTCGGGGAACTCCTCCTGGAACTGGTCGACGCCGAGGAAGTCGACGTCGGGGTTCGCCTCGGCCGCCGCCAGCGTGTCGGTGGCGATCAGGAAGCCGTTGGTGATGACCACGTTCGGCGACGCGTCGAGCGTCGTGGCGATGTTCGTGGCGTAGTCGGCCTCGGAGACCGTCTCGATGTAGCTGGTCTCGAAGCCGAAGCAGTCCTTGGCCGCCTCCATCGCCTCGAAGGCGAACTGGTTGAAGGTGCCGTCGTCGACGCGGCCGATGTCGGTCACGAGGTTGACGCGGAAGCCATCGGGGGCCTCGACGCCGTCAGCCTTCGCCGCCTCGCACTCGTCGTCGAGCGTGACCGCCGGCGGGCCCTCCACCTCCCCGCTCGAACCGCCGCTGTCCTCCGTGGTGTCGCTGCCACTGTCGCTGGCCTCGTCGTCGTCGT
The DNA here is from genome assembly GCA_035316325.1 of Acidimicrobiales bacterium. NCBI lineage: Bacteria > Bacillati > Actinomycetota > Acidimicrobiia > Acidimicrobiales > Acidimicrobiales bacterium. Next base: position 9,827 of record DATHJB010000229.1, on the reverse strand, counting down.
CGCCGCATCCCGCAGCAACGACAGCGAGCGCCAGCACGATGGCCAGCGCCTTGAACCGCCGTTGAAGAATCATCCGTCCGTAGCTCCTGTCGTGGAACGTATGACCTGGGAAGTCATCGGCGCACCATAGTCATTTTTCCCAGTCGATCGAGGGAATGCCTGCCCAGACGGTCACACTTGTGACATCGCCGTAACCGATTCGTCACCGAACGCGGCCGTATGCCCGCAGAACGGTCAGAACGGTCAGGACGGCAGTGGTCGCTGCGGGCCCCGAGTGGCCGACGGTAGGTTCCACCTGGTGACGTCTCCGCCGCCGACCGACCCGTTCGCCCAGGCCGCCGAGGCCGCCAAGGCCCTCGCTGCCGCCACCGGGGTGACGGGCCACGACGTGGCGGTGGTGCTCGGCTCGGGCTGGCGGCCGGCCGCCGACCGGCTCGGCTCGGTGGCGGCCGAGATCGCCACCGACGGCCTCCCCGGCTTCCTGCCGTCCACCGTCGCCGGCCACGGCGGCGGGGTGCGCTCGATCGTGTCGCCGGGCGGCATGCGGGTGCTGGCGTTCGTCGGGCGGGTGCACGGTTACGAGGGGCACAAGCCCTCGGCGGTCGTCCACGCCGTGCGGACTGCCGCCGCCGCCGGGTGCCGGACCGTGGTGCTGACCAACGCCGCCGGCGGCATCCGGGAGGGCCTGGCGGTGGGCCAGCCGGTGCTGATCGCCGACCACCTCAACCTCACCGGCTCGTCGCCGCTGTCGGGGATGCTGCCCGACGACGTGCCGTCGCGCTTCGTCGACCTCACCGAGGCCTACTCGCCCCGGTTGCGGTCGCTGGCCCGCTCGGTCGACCCGTCGCTGGAGGAGGGGGTGTACGGCGCCCTGCCAGGACCGCACTACGAGACGCCGGCCGAGATCCGCATGCTGCGGGGCATGGGCGCCGACCTGGTGGGGATGTCGACGGTGTGGGAGACGATCGCCGCCCGCCACCTCGGCCTCGAGGTGCTGGGCCTGTCGCTGGTCACCAACCTGGCCGCCGGCCTCTCCGGTTCCCCCCTGTCGCACCAGGAAGTGATCGAGGCGGGCAAGGCGGCCGCCGAACGCATGGGGACGCTCCTCGCCCAGATCGTCGACCGGCTGTGAGCGACGAGTCGCTGCTCACCGCCGTCCGGGCCTGGCGGGACGAGGACCCCGACGCCGACACGCGGGCCGAGCTGGACGGGTTGCTGGCTGCGGGTGACGTCGCTCTCGTGGAGCTGCGGGACCGGTTCTCCGGGCCGCTCGAGTTCGGGACGGCCGGGCTGCGGGGCGAGATGGGGGCCGGGCCCAGCCGGATGAACGAGGCCGTGGTGTTGCGGGCGACCGCCGGGCTCGCGGCCTACCTGGTCGACTCCGGGCACGGGGGCGAGCCGGTGATCGTGGGGTTCGACGCCCGGCACAAGTCGTCGTCGTTCGCCGCCGCGGCCGCATCGGTGCTGGCGGGGGCCGGGTTCCGGGTGCTCCTGTGCGAGCGGCCGGTGCCGACGCCGCTGGTCGCCTTCGGGGTCCTGCACCTGGGCTGCTGCGCCGGCATCCAGGTGACCGCCAGCCACAACCCGCCCCGGGACAACGGCTACAAGGTGTACCTGGGCGACGGGGCCCAGATCGTGCCGCCGGCCGATGCCGAGATCGCCGCCCACATCGCCGCCGTCGGCCCTCTCACCGAAATTGCGACCGGAGAGGCCCGAAACGGGTCGGTTCTGTCGCAATTACAAGCGGTGTACGTCGAGCGGGCGGTGGCCACGGCGCTGCGGGTGCCGGTCGGGGCTCGCGACGTGCGGGTCGTCTACACGCCGATGCACGGGGTCGGCCGGGACGTGGTGCTGGCGGCGTTCGAACGGGCCGGGTTCCCGGCGCCGGCCGTGGTGGCCGAGCAGGCCGAGCCCGACCCGGACTTCCCCACCGTCGCCTTCCCCAACCCCGAGGAGCCCGGGGCGCTGGACCTGGCGCTCGCCCTGGCCCGGGCCGAGGACGCCGACGTCGTCCTGGCCAACGACCCCGACGCCGACCGCCTCGCCGTCGCCGTTCCTCTCCCTCTCTCGCAGGACGCGGGGGACGGGTGGCGGGCGCTCACCGGCGACGAGATCGGCGTGCTGCTGGCCGACTGGCTGCTGCGGCAGGGCGAGGGGCCGGACCGGCTGGTGGCGACGTCCATCGTCTCGTCGTCGCAGCTCGGGCGGCTGGCCGAGGCCCGGGGCGTCCACCACGCCGAGACGCTGACCGGCTTCAAGTGGATCGCCCGAGCCGCGCTGTCCCAGCCGAACCTCCAGTTCGTGTACGGCTACGAGGAGGCGCTGGGGTCGTGCGTCGGGACGCTGGTGCGCGACAAGGACGGCATCACCGCCGCCCTGGCGTTCGCCGAGCTGGTCGCCAACGAGCGGGTCCGGGGCCGCAGCGTCCTCGACCGGCTCGACGACCTGGCCCGCGAGCTGGGCGTCCACGCCACCCGCCAGCGCTCGATCCCGGGCGTGGGGGCCGACGTGGTCGACCGGCTGGCGGACTCGCCACCGTCCACGATCGCCGGCCGCCCCGTCACCGCGGTGGAGGACCTCCGGCGCGGCGACCGCCTCCCCCCGACCGACGGCGTGGTCCTGCGAGCCGACGGCGCCCGCCTCATCATCCGCCCGTCCGGCACCGAGCCGAAGCTCAAGTGCTACGCCGAAGCCGTGGTCCCCGTCGACCCCTCGACCGACCTCCCCACCGCCCGCGCCCAGGCCACCGCCACCGTCGACACCCTGCTGACCGAGGCCGCCACCCTGGTCGGTTGACAGCTGAAGTCCGGGTGCCGCTCCCCCGCTGTCCGACGCCGACGCCCTCGCCGGATGACGCCGACGGCTACGGCTTCGGCTTCGGCTACGCGGTGCCGAAGAGGCGGTCGCCGGCGTCGCCCAGGCCGGGGACGATGAAGGCCCGGTCGTTGAGGTGGTCGTCGACGGCGGCGGTCACGATGCGCTCCACCAGGCCGGACGCCTCCATGTGGCGCAGGCCCTCGGGCGCCGCCAGCACGCAGACGCCGGTCATCGGGCCGGCGCCCCGGTCGCGGAGCAGCTGGCAGGCGTGGGCCAGGGAGCCGCCGGTCGCCACCATGGGGTCGAGCAGCAGCACCGGGCGGCCGGCCAGGTCGGCGGGCACGGAGTTCATGTAGGGCTCCGGCTCGAAGGTCTCCTCGTTGCGGGACAGCCCGACGAACGCCGTGTCGGTCTCGGGCAGCAGCCGCAGCACCGCGCCGTGGAGGCCGAGGCCGGCGCGCAACACCGGCACCACCAGCGGCGGCTCGATGATGCGCACCCCGCTCGCCGGTCCGAGCGGCGTCTGCACCTCCACCGGCTCGGTCGGCAGGGTGCGGCAGGCCTCGTAGACCAGCATGCCGGCCAGCTCGTCGACGGCGAGCCGGAACGCGGCCCGGTCGGTGCTCTCGTCTCGCAGGCGGGTGAGCAGGCGGGCGGCCAGCGGGTGGTCGACGATCGTGACGTCCATACGGCCCGGCAGTCTCGCGGATCATGGCCACCGGGACAGGTACGCCCCAGAAATCGCCCCCACTCGGCCTCGGGGAGTGGCCGGGCTGACTACCGTCCGCGCGTGTCTCGGCGGAGAACCTGTCTGCTCGTCCTCTTGCTGCTCGCGTGCGCGGTGGCGGCCGACATCTCCCCTCGGGAGGGGACGGCCACGTTCACCGACCTGACCGGCGGCGGCGCCTGCTCGTTCCCCGGCGAACCGCCCGACAACCTGCACGTGGGCATCTCGTCGGCGGAGTTCGGCACCGCGGACGTGTGCGGTGCCTACCTCGACGTCGTTGGGCCCCAGGGGTCGGTGCGGGTCAAGGTCACCGACCACTGCCGGCGCTGCTCGGAGGGGCTGGTCGACGTGACCCGCAAGGCGTTCGCCCAGATCGCCGACGTGTCGGCGGGGCGGGCCTCGGTGTCGTACCGGGTCGTGCGGAACCCCGCGCTGCGGAACCCGATCTCGATCCGGATCAGCGAGGGCGCGACCCGCTGGTGGTTCCAGCTCCAGGTGCTCGACCACGGCAACCCGTTGCGGTCGGTCGAGCTGTCGACGTCGGGCTCGGGCGACTGGCGGTCGCTCACCCACACGGCCGACAACTGGTGGCAGGCGTCGAGCCCGGGCCCCGGCGACGGTCCGTTCACCCTCCGCATCACCGATGTCTACGACCAGTCGGTGACGGTCTACGACGTCCCTCTCGCGCCCGGCGCGACCCGGCACACCGTCGCCCGCCTCTACCAGCCGTCGGTCCCGGCACCTGCCCCGAGCTCGACGTCGTCTACCTCCACGACCTCCACGACGTCCACCTCGGTGTCGACGTCGACCACGACGACCCCGCCCTCGGAGTCGGCCGCCGCCCCGCCCGCGTCGCCGCCTCGACCCGCGGGCCGGAGCAGCGACGACGGTCCTCTGGCCTCGGTGTTCGTCGTCCTCGCCGCGCTCGCGGTGGCCGCCCGGATCTACACCCGTCGCCGCCGCCCCGGCCGGTTGCGACCCCTCGACCGCCTCCGCCAGGCCTGGCCGCGCTAGCCCTTAGGTCTGGCTCCCGCTCTCCAGGAACGCCGCGAACTCTTCGAGCGAGACCCGGCCGTCGCCGTCGACGTCGAGCTCGGCCAGGATGGCGGCCGCCTTCTCCTCGCTGACCTCCTGGCCCAGCACCTGCATGAGCCGGTGCAGCTCGTCGACGCTGACCAGCCCGTCGCTGTCGCCGTCGACGAGCGCGAACGTGGCCGCGTACTTCTCGGTGTCGGTCATTCCCAGCCTCCCTGTCCGGCGTGCTCCAAGGCCTCCAAGGTCTAGTCGCCCATCCCGAGCAGCAGGTCGCGCAACGTCCCTGCCAGCTCCTGCTGCCGTCGGACGCCGAGCCCGGTGAGGATCTCCCGCTCGGTCGCCAGGTGGGCCTCGACCACCGCCTCGACCAGATCGAACCCCTCGGTGGTGAGGCGGACCAGGACCTTGCGCCGGTCGTCGCCGGTCTGCGTGCGCTCCACGAGACCCCGCTCCTCGAGCCGGTCGATGCGGTGGGTGACGGCACCGGTGGTGACCATGGTCTGGCGCACCAGGTCGCCGGCAGTCAGGGCGTAGGGCTCGCCGGAGCGGCGCAGCGTGGCCAGCACGTCGTACATCCAGTCCTGGAGGCCGAAGCGGGCGAAGTTCTGACCGAGGCGCCGATCGACGAGCCTCGACAGCCGGGACACCCGCCCGATCACCTCGACCGGCGAGTGGTCGAGGTCGGGTCGGACGTCGCGCCACTGGCTCGTGATCCGGTCGACGGCGTCGTGTTGTCGTTGCGACTGTGGCACGCAGATATCTTAACGTTAAGATATTCGACGTGAAGCGGACCGCGGGAGCCACCGTCCTGGCCCCCATCTCCTGGGGCACGACCTACGTCATCGTCACCGAGCTGCTCCCCGACGACCGCCCCCTGCTGGTGGCGGCGATGCGGGTCGTGCCGGCTGGGCTGGTGCTGCTGCTGGTAGGGACCGTGACGTCGGGCTGGCGGCGCCCCCGTAGCGACGAGTGGGTGCGGACCGGACTGCTGGCGCTGTTCAACTTCGGCCTCTTCTTCCCGCTGCTGATCGTCGGCGTGTACCGGCTGCCCGGGGGCGTGGCGGCGGCGTTCGGCGGGCTGCAGCCGCTGCTGGTGGGGGCGCTGTCGTGGCTGATCAGCAAACGGCGGCCGCGACCTCTCGACGTGGCGGTCGGTGTCGCCGCGGCCGTGGGCGTCGGGCTGGTGGTGCTGCAGCCCGGTGCGGGGCTCGACGCCGTCGGACTCCTGGCCGCGGGTGGGGCCAACCTGTCGTTCGCTCTGGCCATCGTGCTGACCAAGCGCTTTCCGGCGCCGGCCGACCGCCTCGCCGCCACGGCGTGGCAGCTGCTGCTGGGCGGGTTGCTGCTGGTGCCGTTGGCGTTGGCGGTGGAGGGAACCCCGCCGGCGTTCACGGGACGCAGCGTCGCCGGCTTCGCCTACCTCAGCCTGGTGGGGACCGGGCTGGCGTACGTGCTGTGGCTCCAGGGGGTCCGCCGCCTGCCCGCCGCTGCTCCCCCGCTGCTGGGCCTGGCCGCCCCGGTCACCGGTGCGGTGCTCGGCTGGCTCGTCCTCGACGAGGCCCTGACGCCCCTCCAGCTCACCGGCTTCGTCCTCGCCCTGTCCGCCATCGCCTACGGCGCCACCCTCCCGAACGATGATTGGGCCCCCGACACCCTGCGCTAGGGTGTCAACTCCCTCCGGGAGATCCCGGTGCCACGTCGGAGTGGCGGAATTGGCAGACGCGCTAGGTTGAGGGCCTAGTGTCCGTTAAGGACGTGGGGGTTCAAGTCCCCCCTCCGACACTGGGTATTCGGGTCGTTGCGGGTCGAAACCCAAGAATCCCGTGTCGAAGCGGTGTCCCAAGCTTTGGGCCGCTTCGCACGTTCACCGGGTGCCATGCGTGCGCCCGGATCCCGTTCAGTTGACCCTTCGCCGGTACCTCCGGCGCGTCTCGCGGAGCTTCTCGTGAGCGCCGCGGCGACGATCGTGTCGGCCCCGGCCCCGGACGCCTCGGGGTTGGTGCCCGCGGGGATGCCGGTACGGCAGGGACGCCTGCACCTGGGCCGGATCCGGCACTGGCTGCCCCTCGACGGCCCGGTCGTCGTGGTCGCCGGCTTCGGGACCGCGGCATGGCTGGGCGCACCGGGTGACCAGCCGCCCGACCTGGGCCGCCACGTCTACCGCTCGACCGCCACGGTCGACCGCCGGGGCCGCGTGGTGTTGGACCGCCGCTCCCGTGCGTGGCTGGCCGTCGACGACCCGGCGTCGTTCGAGGCGGTGGCCATGCCGATGGCCCGCCCGGCCGGCGTGGTGGTGGTCCCGGTCGAGGACTACGCCCGCCGCATCGAGGCGGTGACTCCATGACCGCGGACCGACCGGCAGCGCAGTTCTGGGCGCGGGCCGAGGAGGAGCGACGCGCCCTTCTGGCTGCGTTCGCGGCCGAGGCCCGGGGGCGCATGTCGGACGCCGGCGGTATCGACTCGGAAGAGCTGCCCCGGCAGGGCCGTCGCATCCTGGCATGGCTGGCCGAGACCGACGACCCGACCGTCGACGGTGTCGTCGATCTGCTCGCCGCAGCCCGCCGGGCCGGCCGGCGCGAGGGCCCGGGGGTGGGGCTATGAGCACCACGACCCTCGCTGCGGTCTGCGAGCGGGTCCGCCCGGAGCTGGCCAGCCTCGGCGATCTCGGCGCTGCCCTGGTCGCCACCTTGGGTGTGGTCGAGCGGGCCGGCGGCGGCCGCGGCGCTGACGCGCTTGTGGACCCGGGGTTCGCGATCGACGTGTTGACCGCCGAGCCGGGTGTCGACCCGGCGCTGGTGGGCCGGGTGCTCGACTACCTCCGTTCCCGGGAAGGCTGCGCCGCCGTCGTCGGGTCACCCGAGTTCCGGCTGCCGTCGGTCACGCTGGCCGATGCCATCGCCAGCTACGAGGCTGGGCCGCTGGCGTTGATGTCCGCAGGCACCGGCCGCACCTACAAGACCTGGACCCGGCGCCTCGCCGCCGCCCACGCGGACGACTCACCCGGGGTGTTGACGGCCGGTGACTTGAAGGACCTCATCGCGAAGCACGTGCTCGCCGGTCGCCGGGAAGACGAGCGCCGTCGCTCGGGGCGGTCGGCGGAGGAGAACGCGGTTGGGGCGTTCCGCAGCCTGTGGGGCTACTTCGTGGAGAAGGGCTGGGCGGACGAGAACGTCGCCCTGCGGCTCGCCAAGCCCGGGCGGGCGGAGCCGAACCGCCGGCCGATACAGCCAGACGAGGCCGTCCTGCTGCGCCACCTGGCGAAGGCGACCGGCCGGGACCCGCTGCTCGACGAGATCACCCTCACCCTCCCCGAGCGGCTCGGCCTGCGCCGGATCGAGCTGTGCCGGCTCCGGCTCTGCGACCTCGACCTGGAACGGAACGAGCTCGAGGTGTGGGGCAAGGGCGACAAGCCCCGCACCATGCCGCTGCCGCCCGGGCTTGCCGCGCTCCTCGCTATCTACGTCGAGGACCGGCGTCCCGGGCACCTGTCGTCGGCGGAATGGCTGACCAGCGAGGAGGGCCTGCTGCGGTCCCGGCCGACCCCGGCGCACCCGCTGGGCCGGGCGGCGGGGCGCCGGCGCATCGAGGACCTCTTCGAGAGGCTCCGGGCCACGGCACCGCAGGTCTTCGCCAAGGGCGACGTCTCATTGCACTCCTACCGCCACGCCCTCGGCACCTTCGTCGACGCCCGCTACGGCCGGGCCGTCACCCGTGCCGTCCTCGGCCACACCTCCCGGCGGTCGGCCACCGACTTCTACGTCCACGTGACGATGGAGCAGAAGGCCGAAGCCATCGCCGACCACGAAGCCCACGTCATCGCCCATGACCCCAAGGAGGCATCGGCGTGATCGCGCAAGAGGTGCTCGACCTCGACCCTGCCGAGGCGACGCCGGCCGAGCTGCAGGCCGCCGCCCGCGATGCCTACCGCCAGGCCGCCGCGACCGGGACGCCACCCACCGGCGCCGAGCTCGGCCGCTGGTTCGGTCGTTCCGGCCGCTGGGGCCGCGACCGCATCGCCGAATGCCGCTCGACCGACAACGGCAAAGCCTCTGCAGCGATCGCAGCGCTACCCGCCGACGACCGCAGCACCCTCGCAGCGCCCGCAGCGCCGCCCGGCAGCAACGGCAGCCACGACGCTGCCACTTCCGTCGACGGCGAGCCCAATGGCAGCCATGTGGCAGCCACGGCAGTGCCGCCCGGCAACGGCGAGAGCCTGACGGCTGCCACGGGGATGCCGGAGGAGATGCGGAGCCGGCGGATCATCCGCTGGATCACCACTACCGCCGTCATCGTTGTCGCCGCCTGTGCCGCCCGGTCGTCCTACGAGCACCAACGCACGGTCGTGGAGATGGCGGGCAACCCCGAGGCCGCCTGGTATCTGCCCCTGTCGGTCGACGGCATGATGCTCGTCGCCTCGCTCAACATGCTCGTCCGACGCTGGGACGGCCACCCCGCCGGCAGCCTCACGTGGACCGCTCTCCTGCTCGGCGCTACCGCCTCCCTGGCCGCCAACATCGCCGCCGCCCCACCCACCTTGATCGGCCGCCTCGTCGCCGCCTGGTCCCCCATCTGCCTCGCCGTCTCCTACGAGCTCCTCATGCAACAACTCCCCCACCGCCCGAGCCCGGAAGAGCGCCGGACATAGACGCTCGACCCTGCGCCTCACACATGCCAGGGATCAGGAGCTGCGGCTGAGCCGACGCCGTTGTCGAGCGTGAAGACCTTCGAGCAGCGCACGGTGACGGGCCACGTCACCCTCGATCCCGGCCGCTACGCGTTCTTCTGCCCCTGTCAGGACACTTCGAGGCGGGCATGAAAGGCGTACTCGAAGTCCGCTGACCGGAGGAGACCCACTGGAGATCACATCGAGACCGACCGGCGCGGTCGCGCCTTGTCGCCGTCTTCGGCGGCATCACCGGGCTAGCCCTGCCCTGTGAATGGCAGAGCCAGAGAGGCGCTCCTTCGTTCCCGCCTGCTGCTACTCGATGCCGACGATGAGCGCGAACACACCAAGCAGTATCGCTACCAGGCCGACCGCGGCAAGTCCCGGTACGAGGTAGAACCAGGTTCTCTCGAGCGTCGTCAAATCGAGCCATCGTGACCCTTCTGAGACCCGGCCACTCTTTCGCTGGTGATTGAGCGCGCGCCAACCTCCATTCGGTCTCACCAGTAGCAGATACGCCAATCCTGCAAGCAATAGAGCGACGCCACCAGAGCTGACTAACGGTTGCTCATAGACCTCAACATC